>JBIKQY010000293.1:0-3929 GCA_044349465.1 Limnohabitans sp.
GCTACGGCATCGAGGCCAACAACAACTGGAAAAAGACGCTGGGCGACGAGTGGCGTCAATACGAAAAGGTGTTCCCAGCCTTGGCCAAGAGCAGCATCCAGCAAGTCAGCCTGGAGTGCATGCACTCGCATGTGCCGATGGAGATGATGAAGCTGCTCGAAGGCAAAGACGTGATGGTGGGCGTGATCGACGTGGCCAACCCGGCCATCGAAACGCCCGAAGAAATTGCTGACACCATTGGCCGCGCTTTGCAGTTCGTGCCCAAGCACCGCCTGATCGCTTGCACCAACTGCGGCCTGGCGCCCATGAGCCGCGCCGTGGCCGAGGCCAAGCTCAAGGTCCTGGCCGAAGGGGCCAAGCTGGCCAGCCAGCGTTACGCTTGATTCTGAACCGCTCATGCCTCAACAAATGCTACAACCCCCTCTGACATCGCCAGACCTTCTGAATGCCACCTTGGCAGACCAAGGGTTTGCGGTTTTGGGGTCTGCCAGTGTTTGCGCATTGGCCGGTATCACGCTTGATGCCTTGCAAGTGCTGGAACCCAGTTGGCACGACTTGCCGCCTGATCAATACCTGAAAGACGGTGGTCGTTACCGCCGTCGGCGTCATGCCAGTTTTGAAGTCACGGCCAACATGGCAGCGGCTACGGCTCACCGGGCGCATTGGCAGCCCTTGTCTTACAACGCTTTGCACGGCGGCATGCAGCGTTGGTTTGAGCCGATGTCGACCGAGGTGGTGCAACAAGCGGCTTGGCAAAAATTGTTGTGCTGGTTGGGCCGTGTGGCCTCAGCCGCGCAGGGCGATCAGACCTGGTTCACCGAGGCGCACCAGTTCCGCATCGACACCACCGACGGCATTGGCCGCCCCACGCCCGAGGGCGCGCACCGCGATGGGGTGAACTGGGTGGCGGTGTTTTTGGTGGGTCGCCACGGCATCAAAGGCGGCGAGACGCGGGTGTTTGACATGGACAGCCCGCGAGGCCAGCGCTTCACCTTGAGTGAACCTTGGTCCGTGTTGCTGCTGGACGATACCCGTGTGATCCACGAGACCACCCCCATTCAGCCCGAACAACCGGGCGGCTGGCGCGACACCTTGGTGGTCACGCTGCGCTCGGGCGGTTTTTTGGACGAGCCCACGCACTGAAGCAGCGCTGGTTCAACCCTGATCAATCGCGGAAGTTGTCGAAGGACAGCGGCAACTCGGTCATGTCTTTGCGGAGCAGGGCCATGGCTTCTTGCAAGTCGTCACGTTTGGCACCGGTCACACGCACCGCATCGCCCTGGATGGACGCCTGAACCTTGATCTTGCTCTCCTTGATCAACTTGGTGATCTTCTTGGCGTCTTCGGTCTCGATGCCGTTTTTAACCTTGATCACTTGCTTGACCTTGTCGCCGCCGATTTTTTCGACCTTGCCAATGTCCAGAAAGCGCACGTCCACATTGCGTTTGGTCAGCTTGTTGCGCAAGATGTCTTCGACTTGCGTGAGTTGAAATTCGGCATCACCGAACATGGTGATCTCTTTGTCTTTGAGCTCGATCTTGGCCGATGTGCCTTTGAAGTCAAAGCGGGTGCCGATTTCTTTGGCGGAAGTGTCAACAGCGTTGCGCACTTCGGCCATGTTGGGTTCGCAAACGGTATCAAACGAGGGCATGGTGGGAAATATCAAAGGTTGAGAATGCGACAATTCTCCCATGAACCTGGAGAAAAATGTCCCCCTGCAGCCGTACAACACCTTCGGCATCGCCGCAAAGGCCCATGCTTTGGTGCGCGTGCGCTCCGAAGCCGACCTGCTGGACGTGCTGGCCGACCCCGCTTTGGCCACTTTGCCCCGTCAAGTGCTGGGCGGCGGCAGCAACATTGTTCTGACGGGCGACGTCAAGGCGCTGGTGCTCAAAATCGAGGTGCCGGGCTTGCGTTTGGCGGCAGAGACCGAAAAGCACTGGGTGGTCGAGGCGGGCGCAGGCGTGGACTGGCACGCCTTGGTCGCGTGGACGCTGGACAACGGCTACCCCGGCCTGGAAAACATGGCGCTGATTCCCGGCACGGTGGGCGCATCGCCCGTGCAAAACATCGGTGCTTATGGCGTAGAGCTGCAAGACCGCTTTGACTCGCTCGATGCGATGGATCTTTTTACCGGTGAGCTGTTCAGCCTGAATGCGGCGCAGTGCGGCTTCAGTTACCGCGATTCGGTGTTCAAACATGCCTCAGTCGGCTCTGGCGGCCCGGATGGCTTGGGCCTTGCGGGCCGTGCGGTCATTCTGCGGGTGCGCTTTGCGCTGCCCAAGCGCTGGAAGCCCGAGCTGGGTTATCTGGACTTGGAGCGCAAGATGGCCGAGACCAGCATCCACAACCCCGATGCCCGGCAGATTTTTGACTGGGTGGTGGCCATTCGCCGCGCCAAACTGCCCGATCCGAAAGTGATCGGCAACGCAGGCAGCTTCTTCAAGAACCCGACGGTCACATCCGAGCAGTGCGCCGACATCATCGCCCGCGAGCCCAAGGTGGTGCATTACCCCATGCCCGACGGCAGCATCAAGCTGGCTGCGGGCTGGCTGATCGACGCCTGCGGTTGGAAAGGCAAGACCGTGGGCCACGCTGGGGTCTATGAAAAGCAGGCGCTGGTGCTGGTCAACCGGGGTGGGCGCGAGAACCCCTGCACCGGGGGCGAAGTGATGACGCTGGCCAAAGCCATTCAGACCAGCGTGTACGAGCGTTTTGGCATTCTGTTGGAGCCAGAGCCGGTGGTGATTTGAGGCGGCTCAATCGCGACGGCGGGCGCAAAAATGCATTAAGGCCAGAATGGCCGAGTGCCCATGCTTCAGATCGAGCGCAGCGGACTGAAAGTGGCCGTTGTCACTGAACCGTTGCGCCCGAACTTCGCGCGATCCCATGCCATTTTTTGACTTCGTTGGCCATGAAGACGCCAAGTTCCTCTGCACTACCGGGGACCACCGTGGCCCCCTGGGCAATGAGCGACTCTTGAACGCTCGGTTTGGCCAACATCAACTTGATGGCGTTATCGAGTCGGGAAATGATGGCAGGTGGTGTTCCTGCAGGAGCCAGAACAAATAGACGCGGTGATGCATCAAATCCAGGAAACGTATCTGCCAAAGCCGGCCAGTCCGGTGCACTGATGAGCTTGACGGGGCTGGTCAGTGCAATGGCTTTGAGCTTGCCAGCCTTGGCTTGTACCAAAGCTGGGGGTGCAGACATGATGGCCAGCAGAATTTGACCGCCGATCAAATCGGGAATGATGGGCGCTGCGCCTTTGTAGGGGACATGTACGAAGTCAAAATTGCCTTGCTTTTTGAAAAGCTCCATGGCCAGGTGATGGACGGTACCTACGCCTGGTGATGCATAACTGTATTTGCCTGGATTGGCCTTGAGTAAGGCGACAAGTTCGCTCGTATTTTTGGCGGGCAAAGAGGGGTGAGCGACCACCACCAATGGGGTGACGCCGACCGAACCCACGGGGGCAAAACTTTTGATCGGATCGAAGGGAACGGATGCATAAATGGACGGTGCAATCAACAGACCCGTCTCGCCAAAAAGCAGCGTATAACCATCGGCGGGCGCTTTGGCGACGGCGTCCGCAGCCAGTGTTCCGCCAGCGCCTGCCCTATTTTCAACAAATACCTGCTGCCCCAATGATTCCGTCAATTGTGTGGCAGTCAGGCGCGCCAGCGCATCTGCGCCTCCTCCTGCAGCGTATCCCACGATCAATCGGATCGGCTTGTTGGGAAAGGTCTGCGCGAATGTCGGGATCGAGGCGAGTGCGATCAAGCAGCACACAAAGACGTAGATTTTTTTCATGGTGTTTCTCCTGAATGGTGCATCGTAGCCCTGAACAAGTGAAGCTTGCAAACTTTCAAGCTCGTTGACTTTATCAGGGTGCTTCATTCGAGGGGCTGGGCGCCGCCAAAACCATG
>JBIKQY010000322.1:0-3549 GCA_044349465.1 Limnohabitans sp.
TCATGAATAACCGCCACGCCCTCATCACCGGCGCGGGTGCAGGCATTGGCGCAGCCATCACGCTGCAGCTGGCGCAAGCGGGTTGCCGCCTCGCGCTCTGCGTTCGCTCGCAAGGCACGCTGCAAGCCCAGGCCGAAGATATGCGCGTGAGCCCGCGCTGCAGGTAACGACGAAAGGGGACTGAAATGCTTCATCCAGTCTTAGGAATGTCTTGTAGGAGCCAGCCTGTTGGCGATCAAGTCGGTTGTTGCGCAGCAAGGCATCGCTTGCAGGCAAGCTCCTACAACTCACGGAGGGTTCATGAATAACCGCCACGCCCTCATCACAGGCGCGGGCGCAGGCATCGGCGCAGCCATCGCGCTGCAGCTGGCGCAAGCGGGTTGCCGCCTCACGCTCTGCGGGCGCTCGCAGGGCACCCTGCAAGCCCAGGCCGAAGCACTGCGCGAGCAAGTGCCCGATGTAGCGGTGCTGATTGCGCCCATGGACGTGGCCGATGAACACGCCGTGCAAGCCGCGGTGCAGCAGGCCCAGGCCCGCTTTGGCCCCGTCAACATCCTGGTCAACAACGCAGGTCAGGCGAGCAGCCAGCCCTTTGCCAAAACCGATGCTGCGCTGTGGCAACAGATGCTGAACGTCAACCTCACGGGTACCTACCGCTGCATTCAGGCAGTGTTGCCCGGCATGTTAGAAGCTGCGAAGGGCGGCACGCCTGGGCGCATCATCAACATCGCCAGCACCGCTGGCCTCAAGGGCTATGCCTATGTGAGCGCCTATGTGGCGGCCAAGCACGGTGTAGTGGGCTTGACCAAAGCACTCGCGCTGGAACTGGCGCGCAAGAACGTGACCGTGAACGCCATTTGCCCCGGTTACACCGAAACCGACATCGTGCGCGAAGCCGTGCAAAACATTGTGGGCAAAACCGGCAAGAGCGAAGCCGAAGCGCGCCAGGCTTTGGCCGCCAGCAACCCGCAGCAGCGCCTGGTGCAACCGCAAGAAGTCGCACAAAGCGTGCTGTGGCTGTGCGCTGCAGGCAGCGACGCCATCAACGGCCAAGCCATTGCCATCGATGGCGGGGAGTTGGCAGGATGAACCTCAACGCTACTGACATGGAAGTGCGCGCGCACGCCGACCACCACGCCTCGCTGCGTTTGTGGTTGCGCCTGCTGTCGTGCACCACCCGCATCGAAGACACCATCCGTCAACGCCTGCGTGAGCAGTTCGACATCACGCTGCCGCGCTTTGACCTCATGGCCCAGCTCGAACGCGAGCCGCAAGGCTTGTCGATGAGCGAGCTGTCGCGCCGCATGATGGTCACCGGTGGCAACGTCACCAGCATCGTGGACCAGCTGGAAAAAGAACAACTGGTGCAGCGGCAAATGCAAGCCAGCGACCGTCGCTCTTTCACCGTCAGTCTGACCGATGCAGGCCGCAAAGCTTTTGCCGCCATGGCCCTGGCCCACGAAGGCTGGGTGGTTGAGTTGTTAGGCCCGTTGGCCGAGAACGAACAAACACAGCTGCACCAACTGCTGGGCACCTTGAAGTCCGGCAAATCAAAACATTCGAAGGAGACAAAATGAGCCAACGCTACCTGCCCGGCCAGCCCCACCAGCTGCCCCGCCACAACCAGCCCATGGCTCTCTACCAGCCCGAGCACTTCTTGCTGTCCGTCAAAGACGGTGTGGCCACCGTGAGCCTGAACCGCCCCGAGCGCAAGAACCCGCTGTCGTTCGACTCGTATGCCGAGCTGCGCGACTTCTTCCGCGCCTTGCCCTACGCACCCGACATTCACGCGGTGGTCATCACAGGCGCCGGGGGCAACTTCTGCTCCGGTGGCGATGTGCACGAAATCATCGGTCCGCTCACAAAGCTCGACATGCCGGGCCTGTTGGCCTTCACCCGCATGACGGGTGACTTGGTCAAGGCCATGCGCGCCTGCCCGCAACCCATCGTTGCCGCCATTGACGGCGTGTGCGCCGGAGCCGGGGCCATTTTGGCCATGGCCTCAGACCTGCGTTACGGTACTGAGCGCAGCAAGACTTATTTCCTGTTCAACAAAGTCGGCCTGGCCGGTTGCGACATGGGCGCTTGCGCATTGCTGCCGCGCATCATTGGCCAAGGGCGTGCGAGCGAGCTGCTGTTCACCGGGCGCGGCTTGGGCGCACTGGAGGCCGAGCGCTGGGGTTTTTACAACCGCGTGTGCGAGGCCGACAGCGTTCTGGCCGATGCACAAGCCATGGCCGCCCAGCTGGTGGCGGGCCCCACCTTTGCCAACGGCATCACCAAAAAAATGCTGCAGCAAGAATGGAACATGGGCGTGGACGAAGCCATCGAGGCCGAAGCCCAAGCGCAGGCCATCTGCATGGCCACCAACGACTTCCACCGGGCGTACCACGCCTTTGTGGCCAAGCAAACGCCCATTTTTGAAGGCGACTGAGCCATGTCCAACAACCCAACACAGCACCCCGCCGAACTCGATTGGCCCTTCTTTGACGACAGCCATCGCGGCTTCAAATTGCGGCTGGATGCCTGGTGCAACGAACACCTCGCGCACGCCCACCACGACGAAAGCCGCGACGCGGTCGACGCCGAATGCATCCGTCTGGTGCGCCTGCTGGGCAGCGGCGGTTGGCTCAAGCATGCAGTCTCCGGCACGGCCTACGGCGCCGCATCGGATGTGATCGACACACGCCAGCTCTGCCTGCTGCGCGAAACACTGGCTTTTCACAACGGCTTGTCCGACTTCGCCTTTGCCATGCAGGGCTTGGGCACAGGGGCCATCAGCCTCATGGGCACGGCCGATCAAAAGCAGCGTTACCTGGCGCGTGTGGCGTCGGGCCAGGCCTTGAGCGCCTTTGCCTTGAGCGAGCCCGATGCAGGCTCCGACGTGGCCGCCATGCAGTGCAGCGCCACGGCCACGGCAGACGGCTATGTGCTCAACGGCCGCAAGACCTGGATCAGCAACGGAGGCATCGCCGACTTTTATGTGGTGTTCGCCCGCACTGGCGAAGCGCCCGGGGCGCGTGGCATCACCGCTTTCATTGTCGATGCCGACACGCCCGGTGTGTCGATTGAAGAACGCATCGACGTCATCGCGCCGCACCCGCTGGCCACGCTCAAGTTTGACAACTGCAAGGTCGCTTCAGCGCAGCGCATTGGCGAGTCAGGCCAAGGCTTCAAGGTGGCCATGGCCACGCTCGATGTGTTCCGCACGTCGGTCGCTGCAGCGGCTTTGGGCTTTGGGCGGCGTGCGCTGCACGAGTCCATCGCTTGGGCGCGTTCACGCAAGATGTTTGGCCAAAGCCTGGGCGACTTTCAGATCACCCAAACCAAGATCGCGCAGATGGCCACGATGCTCGACGCCGCCACGCTGCTCACCTACCGCGCCGCTTGGCTGCGCGACCAGGGCGCACGCATCACCCGCGAAGCCGCCATGGCCAAGATGACCGCCACCGAAAACGCCCAGCAGATCATCGACATGGCGGTGCAGATGCACGGCGGCATGGGCGTCAAAAAAGGCGTGATGGTCGAGTCGCTGTACCGCGAGATCCG
>JBIKQY010000295.1:0-3910 GCA_044349465.1 Limnohabitans sp.
CAGCCGTCGCATACACATTGATAAGGGGCTCCTGGCACGCCACAGTGCAGGCACCACAAGCCATCCAAGAGAAACAACATGCAACTCTCGCCCATCATCGCCGTCCACATGAGCCTGGCGCTCTGCGCCGTCGCCATCGGCCCCTGGGTCCTCTGGGCCCGCATGGGCTCCACCCTTCGCCCACAACTGCACCGCGCCCTGGGCTACGCCTGGGTCACCTGCATGCTGGGGGCCGCGCTCACGGGCGTGTTCATCCGCGACTTCAGGCTGCCCAACCTCTGGGGCTACACACCCATCCATTTGCTCATTCCGCTGACTCTGTTCAGCCTGTTCCGGGCCTTCCGGTATTTGGCGGCGGGCAACATCACCGGCCACCGCAAAACCATGCAACAGCTGTATTTCTGGGCCTGCATCGTCACAGGCTTATTCACCCTGTTGCCCGGGCGCTTTCTCGGCCAACTGGTTTGGGGCCAGTGGTTGGGCTGGATATGAATCACGAGAACGTCGACATGCAAACACTCCAACACATCCCCTTCTGGGTTTTCGGCCTGTTCATCGCCTTGGTCGCGCTGGGTTGGCTGCAGACCCGCACCCGGCAAGTGCACAAGCTGCAACTGCTGGGCGCGAAAGTCGCGCTGACCGTTGTGACCTTGATCAGCGTGGTGCAACTTTGGTGGCCCACGCCTTGGTTGGCCATCGCCCTGATCAGTTGGGCACTCACGGGCCTGCTCGTGAGCTGGGCCTTGAGCCAAAGCGCCGCACCCGCTGGGGCCAGCTTCAACCCCGCCACCCAACGCTTCACCTTGCCCGGAAGTTGGTTGCCACTGGCTTTTTTCATGGCCATCTTTGCCTGCAAATTTGTCGTGGGCATGCTGAACGCCATCGCACCAGAAACCATGCGCAGCTTGCAAGCGGCCATCGGCATCAGCGCTTTGTATGGGCTGTTGTCCGGCATCGTGATCGCTCGGGTTTGGTGTTTTTTGAAACTTCAATGAAAGAAACCACATGACCAACCTCAAAACATTGACGCGCCTGGCTTGCACCTTCAGCTTGCTGGCCGCCAGCGCCAGTCACGCGCAGAACAACGCCGTGGGCATGCGCCAGATTCAGTCGAACGGCATGCCCATCACCTTGGTCTACCCCACTGCGGCGGTGGCTCAAGACGTCACTTACGGCGCATTCACCGTCCAAATCGCCAGCAACGCAGCGCCTTTGCCAGCAGATTCAACAGCGGCATCGGGCAAACGGTCGCTCATCGTCTTGTCGCACGGCACCGCCGGCAGCGCCCTGCCTGAACACGCGCTGGCCGCCGCACTGGCCCGCGCCGGTTTTGTGGTGGCCCAGCCCGAGCACCGGGGCGACAACTGGCAAGACTTCAGCAAAACAGGACCCGAAAGCTGGAAAACCCGCCCGCAAGACGTGAGCGAGACCCTCGACGCCGTGGCGCGAGACCCCGAGCTGGCACCGTTGGTGGACACCCGCCGCGTGGGCGTGCACGGCATGTCGGCAGGCGGTGTGACCGGCTTGGTGCTGGCCGGGGCGCAGTGGCGCATGCTGAATTTGATCCAACACTGTGCGCAGAACCTGGACGAGGACATCGGCTTTTGCCTGAACGGCTTGGGACAGCTTCCTGAACGGCAAACCCAGCGCCGACGTCAATTTGAAATGGCACGCGGTGCACCCGAGAAATACATGCCAGCGAACTTGAAAGTGGTCCATGGTGGGCAAGGCGTCGAAGCATCAGACCCCCGCCCAGACCCCCGCATCGCGGCCGTCAGCCTGGCCGTACCCGTCGGGGCCATCTTCACCCCCGAAAGCCTGGCGCGCATGCGCATTCCCGTGGGCCTGAACGTTGCAGGAAATGACCTTGTGCTGCTGCCCCGCTTTCACAGCCAGCATGTTTTGCAGCACTGCAAAACATGCACCACCTTGTCCGACCATCCCAAGGCTGGACACTTTGACTGGCTGTCTCCTTGGCCGACCAACATTGCCACCCCCGTGGCCGCGACCCAAATGCGCGGCGGCATGCCCACCGGCGCTTTGGGCGCGGCAGAACGCGAACACAGCCACGCCCAAATTGTGCAGTTTTTTGCCACCCATTTGAAGTGACAACCATGCGCCCACTTGGGCCATTGCTTACACTTCATCCACACCCCACCCACGCACGTCGTCACATACAGCGTCACCCCCGGAGACTCCCCATGACCCCCACCCCATTGCCCGACGAACTGGAACACCTGGCCCGCAAGCGCACCAAAGCCAAGATGGGATTTTTCACACACGCCTTCATCTATTTGGTGGTCAACGCAGGCCTGACCCTGCTGGCTTTGAGCAAGGGCCACAGCTGGTCGATCTGGCCCGCTGCAGGCTGGGGATTTGGCCTGTTGATGCATGGCTTGGCTGTCTATGGTTTTGCCCCAGGCAACGGCTTAGAACAACGGCTACTCGCGCATGAACGCAAGAAGCTTCGCGCCACTTTGAAAGAAGATTGAATCAACCATCCACACAGGCAACGCCCACTGCGATGACAACATGGATGACCCCAACCACCACAAACCACCTTGCCAACGGCTGTTCATGGATCGCCATGAACTTGGCAACGGTCTGGGTCACCCCTCATCGTCCGCCCCAAAGTCTTTGAGCCCTTCGCCTGGGTCTTCCACCACCCGCTTTGCCACCATGCACACTCGCAAACCCAAGCCTTTCAGCCTGCAGCGCGTCAATCACCTTTTGCGTCGAGTCCGCGCAAAGCGCATCGCGATCGGATGGCTTTTGGCTTTTTCATGCGCGTCACAAGCAGGCATGGGCATCGTGGAGCGGGCAGGCGAAAAAGGCCGCGTTCCCCTGACCGTTTTTTACCCCACGGCGCAAGCCGAGCAGCCGGTGAAAAAAGGGCCGTTTGACTTTTCACTGGCCGTCAACGCGCAGCCCGACCCAGGGCCTCACCCCTTGGTGCTCATCTCGCACGGCTCGGGCGGGTCGCCCTGGGTGCATGTGGATCTGGCACGCACCTTAGTCGAAAACGGTTTCGTGGTGGTCATGCCCGAACACCATCAAGACAACTACAAAGACTTCAGCAATCCAGGCCCCAGCAGTTGGAAACTGCGCCCCGCCGAAGTCTCGCAGGCCATCGACCTGATCGCGCAAGATCCTTTGCTGGGTCCGGTCACATCCACGGAAAAAGTCGGTGTGTATGGCGGCTCTGCGGGGGGTCATACCGCGCTGAGTTTGGCGGGTGGTCAGTGGTCACCGGCCCGCTTTCGCGATCACTGTGAAGCGCATATTGCCGAAGACTTTTCTTCGTGTGTTGGCTTCATCATCCGCCTGAACGGGGGCTGGTTGGACGGTCTCAAAAAACAAGTGGCAAAAGTGGTGATCCGCTGGCGTTTCGGCGACGCGACGCCCTACCGCCACGAGGACCGCAGAATCCGTGCCGTCATCGCTGCTGTGCCGTTTGCTGCCGACTTTGATCTGTCCACGCTGGTCACGCCCGTTGTGCCTTTGGGCCTCATCCTGGCCCGGCAGGACATCAACCAAATCCCTCGTTTTCACGGACAAGCTGTGCAGCGCATGTGCACAAGCTGCACCACCATCGCCGATATGCCTTACGCCGGTCATGGCGTCATGCTCTCGCCTTTGCCGCCCCTGGGTTCAACGGACAGCATCGCTTACCAACTGCTGAGTGACCCGCCTGGTTTTGACCGCAAACAACTGCCTGCATTGCATCAAAAAGTGGCTGACTTTTTCAAACAACACTTCACCCGGCCCTGAGGCTGCGCTTTTATGAACACCCACACCCTCCTTGCCTGGCTCCCGCCCCATCACCGTCGCCCCTTGCTGCAGCGCTTGCTGATCGTGTGGGGCGTGGCTCTGTTGATCGCCTTGGGCACCTGGATCAGTAGCCGGGCCA
>JBIKQY010000294.1:0-3910 GCA_044349465.1 Limnohabitans sp.
CGGGTCAAAAATCGCAAACACGGCCACGTTGCGCAAGCCTTGGCGCAGCACCTCGGCCAGCACAGCGGTGGTGTCCATGGTGCCGCCCGAAGCGGCGTTGTCGTAATGGTCCAGCAGCATCACCGGAAAGTCGGTCAGCGTTTTGGCGCGGGCCACCGAAGCGGCCAAGGGTTCCAACTCGTACACCCATTGCGAGCGGCTGTCCCAGGCCATTTGCATCAGCTCGTTGCGCAGGCGCTGGGCCAGCGCCGGATCGTTGTCGGTCACCACCACCACCGACATGCCCGCGTTTTCGATGTCGGCATGAGGAAAACCGGTGAACACGCTGGCGCACAAAGCGCCTTCTTTTTCCATTTGTTGGGCGCGCGCCTGAATGGATCGGTTGGGTTCGTCCAGCGAGCTTTGCCGCATGATGTGCGGGATCATCGGCAAGCGCCCCCAGGCCGTGGTGGGCTTGGCCTGACCCTGCAGCAGCTTGAGCAAGGCCGAGCCTGCCCGCACGCCGGTGCCATACATGTCCACATGCGGGTAGGTCTGGTAACCCGCCACGGTTTGCGCCAGCTCGACCATGTCGGTGTAGACGTTGGCGTGCATGTCATAGGCCACGCCAATCGGCGTTTTGGGATCGATGGCGCGGATGCGGCGCAGCAACTCGCCTTCTCCGTCTTCGTGGCTCTGGCTCACCATGGCCCCGTGCAAGTCCAGCAAGATGCCGTCAAAACCACCGCGCGCCACGGTTTGCAAAATCGCCTCGCTCATGGCCTCGTAGGCCTCGTCAAACACCAGCCCGCTGGGCGCGGCGTGCGCACCGAGGGCCAGCTCGAATTCGGCCCCCGCCTTCTCGGCCAAATCGATGAACGCCCCGGTGGCCGTGCCCGTGCCCCGAAACGCTGCAATGGCCGCCTCGCCTGTGGGCGGTACTTCACCCGGCCCCAGCGCAAAACGCTGCAAGTCGGTGGGCACCGGCGAGAAGGTGTTGGTCTCGTGCATCATCATCGCAATCAGCAAACGCATGGCAGGGTCTCCAGTTCAACAGACGCCCATGATGGCCCCGTGCGTTGGCAGGGCACAGTCACCGAGGTGCCAGCGCGAAGGCGAATCTCAGTGTGTCCGGGTTGACGTGTCGGGTCGTGGGCATGAGACTCAGCCTTGAACCGATGTCGAAGGAGGTCACGCTGTCGGCGATGGCGTTGGACACCCCCTCAAAATTCTGCCTGGTCTGATTTTGTAGGAGCCCACTCGGTGGGCGATGGGCGTGTACCTGTCCTCAAATCGATCGCCCACGGGGTGGGCTCCTACAAGCCAAGGTTCATTCGCAGTTCAAGCCATTTTGGAGACAAAGCATGTTCCCTTGCATCGACACACTCAGCGCAGAATCGGCCCATGAGCGCGGCCAAATTTATGGCCGCCAAGCCCAAGACCGCATCCAGCACAGCGTCATCACCTATGCCCGCTTGTTTGCTGCCTGCGGCATCGACTGGGCCAGCGCTTGCGAGCGTGCCATGCGCTTTGAGCCGGTGATCGAGCAGGTCGATGCCGATCTGATGGCCGAGCTGCGCGGCATGGCCCAAGGCAGTGGCCAGAGCCTGGGCAGCTTGATGGCGCTGAACTGCCGCACCGAAATATTGCCGCCCACGTTTTTGACGGACGCTCCGCACCTGAAGGAAGCTGCCCAAGCCGCCTCGGCCGCCAACCGCGCAGCGGGCCTGCCCGACTGGTTGGCCGATGCGCCCTGGGATGGCGCTTTGAAAGACGGCGAATGCACCGCCATGGGCGTGACCGCGGCTGCCAGCCGCACAGGCCAAGCCTGGCTCGCGCAAAACTGGGACTGGATGGGCCGCCAGCGCGAAGCCCTGGTGCTGCTGCACACCCAAGGCCCCAGCGGCCAAAGCATCACCACCCTGACCGAGGCCGGCATGCTGGCCAAGATCGGCATCAACCAGTCGGGCTTTGCGCTGGGCCTGAACATCCTGCGCTCCCACCGCGACGGCACTCGCGTGGGCGTGCCGGTGCATGTGCTGCTGCGGCATTTGCTTGACTGCCGCTCTGTGGCGCACGCCCGCGAGCGTTTGCATGCTTTGCAGACGGAACTGGGGCTTGGCTTTGGCGCGGCCTCGAACGTGCCCTGCGCCGACGCCGAGGGCCAGGCCGCCTGCTTTGAAGTTTCGCCCGCAGGCTGGGCCGAGGTCACGCCCACCGAAGGCGTGGTGGTGCACACCAACCACTTCGTGTGTGAATCGCTGTTGGCTGAGCAAGCCCCCATGGGCCCGGGTTTGTCGAGCCACAACCGCCTGAGCACCGCCGGGCAACATGCTTTGAAAACCCCCATCGGTCAAGCTGATCTGGAGCGCTTCTTGCGCGACGAGTCCGACGGCTTTTTGTCCATTTGCCGCAGCCCCGACCCGAGCGTCCCGCCCGAAAGCCGCGTTGAAAGCGTGGCAGGCATCGTCATGCACACCCAGCCGCCCGCCATGTGGGTGGCCTGTGACGTGCCCAGCCGGGTGGCGTTTGAGTCGGTGCCTTTGGCCGCTGCTTCTCTGCAGTTCAAGGGGCTGCAGGATCAGGCCATCGCTGCTTGAGCAAGTCCAGCACATCCTGCCAAGCCTGAGGGCCTGTCACAGGGTGGCGTCCGGCGTGAACGCCCAGACCCGGATGTTGGCCATTGGGTACGCGCGGCAAGTGTTGAACTTGGCCCACTGGGTTGTCAAATCCGTGGTGGCTGTCCGGGTACAGCTTGAAGCTCATGCCAGATCGCTGGCCCAAAGCTACGCAGGGCTCGGCAGGCGTCCAGTCGTCTGCCGCCCCCAGCAGCATGTGCACGGGCCAGCTCGGCTGATAAGCCCGCCGAAGTGCGTCGGCGCAGCCTGGGTAAAAGGCCAGCGCCACGTCGGGTATCACACTGGGTTGTGGGAGTTTTTGCTGGCTGTCCGAACTGGCCAGCACGGTGCTGCCGCCATGGGACCAGCCCAACAAGGCCACGCGTTGGCGATCTGTCCAGGCTTGTTGGGCAAGCCAAGCCAAGGTGGCGTGAACGTCGCTGCGCCGATGGCTTTGCCTGACTTGGCGTGAGGCCATGCTTTGTTCGCACAAACTGGTTTCTTGCCTGGGTGTGAGGCTGTCGGGCCAAACCACGCTGTAGCCTTGCGCCAGCAACAAATCGGTCATGCCTTGATGGCGCGCACTGAGTTGGCCTTTGCGCGAGCCGACAGTGGCATAAATGCCGCCGCACCCGTGTAAAGCGATCACCACTGGGCGGGGGGTGTCATGGGTCTTTTGTGGGGGGTGAAATACCCAGGTTTTCAGAGCCAGACCGTTGGCACTGGGCACAAGCTCGGACACGGGTTGAGCCTGTGCCGATGGCCCCAGTCCCAAGCCAAAGCACAGCCAAAGACCGCAGCGGTGCAGGAACTGAAGCAGGTGCACAGCGCTTACCGTATGCCGTGTTGACCCAGGTGCCGCACTGCGTCTGACACACGCATGCCCAGCTGCAGGCCCTGCGCCAGGGCCAGCGCGTTCAGGCCATTGACCACGCCGTTGTCCAACCCGTCTTGCGCTTCGCCAATGCGCGCCGAGGTGTGGGCATACAAAATGGCCAGCACGCCGACCGCCTGCAATTCATGCAGCGCCACGCGGCCTGCATCGTCCTTGCCGCCGCCCGCATCGTTGAAGGCCACGGCGTAGGGTTTGTGGGTTTGTGCAGTGACGAAATGCGAGGCCGACAAGCCCCCGTGCGAGCCGGACACGATCACGGTGCCGGCATGGCTGGCGTTGACCAGCGCAATCGAGTCCAGCAAAACCAGTGCGCGCTGGGTCATCGCGTTTCCCGCGCCACATCCTGCTCGAAGCTGGCTTCCTTCAAGGGGGCTTTTTCGGCCATCCAGCCGCTGTAGACGGTTTGGAAATCCGCCAC
>JBIKQY010000310.1:0-3673 GCA_044349465.1 Limnohabitans sp.
CCGCGCCTGGGCGCAGCGCAACCCCGAAGCCTTCATGCGCGATCCGCTGTCGATCGACGATGTGCTCAAGGCCCGCATGGTGTCTGACCCCTTGTCCGTGCGCGACTGCTGTTTGGTCACCGACGGCGGTGGTGCCTTTGTGCTGGTGCGCGCCGACCGTGCGCGTGATCTGCCAAAGAAACCGGTCTACGTGCTGGGCAACGCCACCACCAATTGGAACCGCCAGATTTCGGCCATGCACGACCTCACCGTGACTGCCGCCAGCCAGTCTGGCCGCGAAGCCTTTGCCATGGCGGGCCTCACGCCTGCCGACATGGGCGTGGTGGAGCTGTACGACGCGTTCACCATCAACACCTTGCTTTTCCTTGAAGACCTGGGCTTTTGCAAAAAAGGCGAAGCCGGTGCCTTTGTGGAAGGCGGCGGCATCGCGCCCGGTGGCCACCTGCCGGTCAACACCAATGGCGGCGGCCTGTCGTGCACGCACCCGGGCATGTACGGCATCTTCACCGTGATCGAAGCCGTGCGCCAGTTGCGCGGCGAAGGCGGCGAGCGCCAAGTGCAAGGCGTGCAGACCGCGCTGGCCCATGGCAACGGCGGCACGCTGTCGAGCCAGTCCACGGCCATCCTCGGCACTTTTGAAACTTTGTAAAAACTCCCCGCATTCACCATGATCCGAGACCCCGAAACCTTTGAAGCCCTGCTCGATTCCGTGCGCCGTTTTGTGCGCGAGCGCCTGGTGCCCGCCGAAAACGAAGTCGCCGAGACCGACGAGATCCCGCCCGCCATCGTGCAAGAGATGCGCGAGATGGGCTTGTTCGGTCTGACCATCCCCGAGTCTTATGGCGGCCTGGAGCTGACCATGGAAGAAGAGTCGCGTCTGTTGTTTGAGCTGTGCAAGACCTCGCCCGCTTTCCGCTCGGTGATTGGCACCACGGTGGGCATTGGCTCGCAAGGCATCTTGATGGACGGTACCGAAGAACAAAAAGCCTATTACTTGCCCAAGCTCGCCACGGGCGAGTTGTCGGCCTCGTTTGCGCTGACCGAACCTGACGCGGGTTCGGACGCGGCCTCGCTGCGCACCACCGCCATCCGGGGCACGGACAGTGAGGGCGAGCACTACATCGTCAACGGCACCAAGCGTTACATCACCAACGCGCCGCACTCGAAAATTTTCACGCTCATGGCGCGCACCAACCCGGCCGACAAGGGTGCGGGCGGTGTGTCGGCCTTCATCGTCGACGCCCAATCGCCGGGCATCAGCCTGGGCAAAAACGACAAGAAGATGGGCCAGAAAGGCGCGCACACCTGCGACGTGATCTTTGACAACGTGCGTGTGCCTGCCGCCAACCTGATTGGCAACAAAGAGGGCCAAGGCTTCAAGACCGCGATGAAGGTGCTCGAAAAGGGTCGCATCCATTTGGCCGCCGTGTGTGTGGGCGTGGCCCAGCGCATCCTCGATGACGCGCTGCGTTACGCCATCGACCGCAAGCAGTTCGGCCAGCCGATCGCCGAGTTCCAGCTGGTGCAGGCCATGCTGGCCGACAGCAAGGCCGAGCTGTACGCGGCCGAGTGCATGGTGATCGATGCTGCGCGCAAACGCGACGAAGGCAGAAGCGTCTCGACCGAAGCCTCGTGCTGCAAGATGTTTGCGTCCGAGATGTGTGGCCGCGTGGCCGACCGTGCGGTGCAAATCTTGGGCGGAGCCGGTTATTTGGCCGAGTACGGCATCGAGCGCTTTTACCGCGACGTGCGTTTGTTCCGTCTGTATGAGGGTACGACCCAGATACAACAAATCATCATTGGCCGCAACATGGTGCGTGAAGCACGCGGCTGAGCAACCCTGATTCTTTTTTCAACACAAAACCACCGAGGAGACAAGACATGAAAAAAACATTCACCCGTCGCATGGCGCTGACCACGCTCAGCAGTTTGGCTCTGCTGGGCGCAGGCAGCGCCCTGGCCCAAGCCCAGACGGCTTACCCGAGCCAGCCCATCAAGTTTGTGGTGCCTTACCCTGCCGGGGGGGCCACCGATGTGCTGGCCCGCATGGTCGCGCAAAAAATGCAAGAGAGCTGGCAGCAGACGGTGGTGGTTGAAAACAAGCCCGGCGCAGGCGGCACCATTGGCAACAACCAGGTGGCCAAGGCCCCGGCCGATGGCCACACGGTGTTGTTTGGCATCGTGGCGCTGGTGCAGCAAATGACCTTGATGAAACTGCCCTACGACCCGATCAAGGACTTTGCGCCCATCAGCCGCGTGGCCATCAGCCCCAGCGTGTTGGCCGCATCGGCCACCCTGCCTGTCAACACCCTCGCCGAGTTCACCAGCTTGGTCAAGGCCAATCCCGGCAAGCACAGCATCGGCTCTTATGGCCCCGGCACCTCAGCCCACCTGCAAGGCGCTTTGCTCAACCTGCAGTCGGGTTTGGATTTGACGCATGTGCCCTACCAGGGCGGCGCGCCCTTGGTCACCGCCATGGTAGGCGGTCAGTTGTCCTCGGCCTTTCTCGATGCGGGTTCGTCCAAGCAACACTTGCCCAAGTTCAAGCTGCTGGGCGTGACCGGCACCGAGCGTCTGTCGTGGCTGCCCAATGTGCCCACGCTCAAGGAGCAGGGTCTCAACTCTTACGAGCCCATGGGCTGGTTCGGCCTGTTTATGCCAGCGGCCACACCCAAAGCCGTGGTGGACAAGTTCTCGGCCGAAACCCAGCGCATCCTCAAGCTGCCCGATGTGCGCGAGAAGATCGAAGCCATGGGCCTGATTCCCGGTGGCGAAACCACGGACAGCTTTGCCAAGGTCGTGAAGAGCGATGCCGACATTTACGCCCGCATCATCCGCGACGCGAAGATCACGCTGAACTGAACCTGGCATGAAAACCCGCGTCACCGAGCTGCTGGGCATCGGCTACCCCATCATTCAAGGGGGCATCAGTTTGGGAAAAACGACAAGAAGAGGGGCCAAAAAGGCGCGCGCACCTGGGATGTGATGTGGTGCGCGAAGCACGCGGCTGAGCTAATCCGATTCTTTTTTCACCACCAACCACAGAGGAGACAAGACATGAAAAAAACATTCACCCGCCGCATGGCCCTGGCCACGATGAGCAGTTTGGCCCTGATGGGCGCAGGCAGCACCCTGGCCCAAGCCCAGACGGCTTACCCGAGCCAGCCCATTAAGTTCATCGTTCCCTACCCGGCAGGCGGGACCACCGATGTGCTGGCCCGCATGGTCGCGCAAAAAATGCAAGAGAGCTGGCAGCAAACCGTAGTGGTCGAGAACAAGCCCGGCGCTGGTGGCACCATCGGCAACAACCTGGTGGCCAAGGCCACGGCCGATGGCTACACCGTGTTGTTTGGCATCGTGGCGCTGGTGCAGCAAATGACCTTGATGAAGCTGCCCTACGATCCGCTCAAGGACTTCGCCCCGATCAGCCGTGTGGCCGTCACTCCGGCCGTGTTTGCAGCCAGTACCAGTTTGCCGGTCAACAACCTTGCCGAGCTGATTAAGTTGGTCAAGGCCAACCCCGGCAAGTACAGCTTTGGCACCTATGGCCCCGGCACTTCGGCCCACCTGCAAGGCGAGCTACTCAACTTGCAGACGGGTATGGATTTGTTGCACATTCCTTACCAAGGCGCTGCGCCTTTGGTCACGGCCATGTTGGGTGGGCAGTTGTCCA
>JBIKQY010000037.1:0-13064 GCA_044349465.1 Limnohabitans sp.
AGGCGGCTTGAGTTTCATCCAAGGGCGATAATCCCGCCCATGCACATTCGCTTTACCAAGATGCAAGGCGCGGGCAACGATTTTGTCGTGCTCGACGAGACGCGTGGCCGACTGGGCCTGAACGCGGCCCAGTACCGTTTTTTGGCCGATCGCCACTTTGGCGTGGGCGCCGATCAGATCCTCAGCGTGCGACCCTCGCCCGCTCCCGGGCTGGACTTTGAATACGTGATCCACAACGCCGACGGCGGAGAGGTGGAGCACTGCGGCAACGGGGCCCGCTGCTTTGTGCGCTATGTGCGCGACAAGGGCCTGACCGACAAAACCACTGTTCGTGTGAAGGTGCAGCAAGGCGAGATTGAGCTCACCATGAACCCCGATGGCCGTGTGACGGTGAACATGGGTGCGCCCGTCTTTGATTGGGAGCGCGTGCCTTTCATTCCCCTGGGCCTCATCAGCGACCAAGTCAACGGCTGGCCAGTGTTTGACTTGGCGCTGGGCGATCTGGGCATTGCCCGCGTGGGCGTTGTGTCGATGGGCAACCCGCACGCGGTGCAGCGGGTGGACGATGTGGCCACTTTTGCGGTCCTGGCCCAAGGCCCACGGATTGAAAATCACCCGGCTTTCCCCAAACGGGTGAATGCGGGTTTCATGCAGATTGTTTCGCGCACCCAGATCAAGCTGCGCGTGTTCGAGCGCGGCACTGGCGAAACCCTGGCTTGCGGCACGGGAGCGTGTGCGGCGGTGGTGGCGGGCATTCGCCAAGGCTGGCTCGATAGACGTGTGGATGTTCAAACCCACGGAGGCCCACTGACGATTGAATGGGCTGGACAGCCCGAAAGTCCGGTCCTGATGACCGGTCCCGCCACTTCTGTTTTTGAGGGCAGCATCGACGTGCCTGACTCACTTTGACCTTTTGAATTTCTGGAGCTTCCCATGACGACGCCTGAACCCATGAGCCCGATCACCGAAGACGACATCGCCGATTATTTGGTGAATACGCCTGATTTTTTTGAGCGCCACGCCTCGCTTTTGGCCACGGTGCAGCTGACCCACCCGCAAAGCCACCGCACCGTGGGCTTGCAAGAGCGCCAGGCCCAAATGCTGCGCGAAAAAATCAAGGGCCTGGAGCACCGCATCATGGACATGATGCGGCACGGCAACGAAAACATGGTGTTGACCGACAAGCTGCACCGTTGGTCGTGCGAGTTGCTGGTCACGCCCCACGACCAATTGGCCGATTCGGCGGTGGACAACATCCGCGATCTGTTTCAGGTGCCTCAGGTGGCTTTGCGTTTGTGGTCGCTGCAAGGCGCGCACGCCCAAGCGGCTTATGCGCAGGGTGTGACCGAAGCGCTGCAGGTGTTGGCCACTTCATTGGACACGCCTTACGTTGGGCCGAACTCGGGCTACGAAGCGGTGCAGTGGTTGGACCAACCCACGCAGGCGGCTTCTTTGGCGCTGCTCGCTTTGCGTGCGGCACCGGGCCAACCCGCTTTTGGCCTGCTGGTGCTGGCCTCACCTGACGCCCAGCGCTTTAACAGCCAGATGGGCACCGATTTGTTGGAGCGTCTGGCCGAGCTGGCGGGTGCAGCTTTGTCGGTGCTGCAAAAGCCGCAGGCTTGAATGGTGTCGGATGCGGCCATGACGGACGCGGCGACCACCGACCCGCTGGTGAGCCGCTATTTGGACCATGTGCGCTTTGAAAAGCGCCTGGCCGAGCGGACCTGCACCCTGTACCAACTGGATTTGATACGCCTGGCCGAGATGGCGGCGGCATCCCAAGTGCCCTTGCTGCAGGTGCAAAGCGCTCATGTGCGCCGCTGGGTGGCGCAAATGCACAGCGCCGGGCGCAGCGGGCGCGGCATTGCCCTGATTTTGTCGGGCTGGCGCGGGTTTTTTACCTGGCTGGGGCGCGAGGGCCTGATCCCGCAAAACCCGGTGGCCGATGTGCGGGCCCCGCGTGTGGCCAAGCCCCTGCCCAAGGCGCTGGGTGTGGACGAAGCGGTGCAATTGGCTGAGCATGAAGAAGACAACGACGACCCCTGGCTGGAAGCCCGCGACGCGGCCATGGTCGAGCTGCTGTACGGCTGCGGCCTGCGCATTGCCGAGCTGACCGGGCTGGACGTGGTGGCCAGCACCGAGGCGGCCCGTGCCGGGCGCGGCTGGATCGATTTGGCCAACGCTGAGGTGCAGGTGCAAGGCAAAGGCAACAAGCGCCGCACGGCGCCTTTGGGCCGATCCGCCATTGAGGCGTTGACCCACTGGCTGGCCGTGCGGCCGCAGTTGACGGGCATGCTGACGCAGCCCGCCAAAGGGGCATCTCCTTTGGCGCTGGCGCTGTTTCCCGGCCGCTACGGCACGCGCCTGACCCCCCGCGGTGTGGCGCAGCGCCTCAAGCGCCGCAGCCTGCTGGCGGGCCTGGCCACCCCGGTGCACCCGCACATGCTGCGCCACTCTTTTGCCAGCCATGTGCTTCAGTCGAGTGGTGATCTGCGGGCGGTGCAAGAGCTGCTGGGCCACGCCAACATCAGCACCACCCAGGTCTACACGCGGCTGGATTTTCAGCACCTGGCCAAAACCTACGACGCGGCCCATCCCCGTGCCAAGCGCAAATGAACCCGGTGGCCCGCGCTGCACACGTGCCGTGAGGCCATGACCGCCGCGCACGCTTGGCGCTTGAATTCGTCGCTACACTCCCCAACTCTTGCTTTTTTGACCTGCATCGGAACCGCGCCATGTCCCTGATCCCCACCACCATCCTGACCGGCTTTTTGGGCTCGGGCAAAACCACACTGCTCAAACGCGTGCTGACCGAGGCCCATGGCCAAAAGATTGCCGTGATCGAGAACGAGTTTGGTGAGGAAAACATCGACAGCGACATCTTGGTCTCGGACACCAACGAGCAGATCATCCAGATGAGCAACGGCTGCATCTGCTGCACCATCCGCGAAGACCTGCGCGTGACCTTGCAGCTGTTGGCCGCCAAGCGCCGAAAGGGCTTGCTGGACTTTGACCGCATCGTGATCGAGACCACGGGCCTGGCTGACCCGGGCCCGGTGGCGCAGACTTTTTTCATGGACGACGAGATCGCCGAGACCTATTTGCTCGATTCCATCCTGACCCTGGTGGACGCCAAACACGCGGCCCAGCAACTGAATGACCGCCAGGAAGCGCGTCGTCAGGTGGGCTTTGCCGACCAGATTTTCATCAGCAAGGCCGATTTGGTCTCGCCCGAAGAACTCGACGCCTTGCAGCACCGCCTCAAGCACATGAACCCGCGTGCGCCGCAAAAGGTGGTGCACTTTGGCGAAGTGGCCTTGTCGGAGGTGTTTGACCTCAAGGGCTTCAACCTGAATGCCAAGCTGGACATCGACCCTGACTTTTTGAAGGACGATGCCCACGACCATGACCATGTGCACGGCGAGCATTGCGATCACCCCTCTCACCAACACGACCACGCGCATGACCATGAGCACGGTGAGCACTGCGACCATCCCTCTCACCAGCATGACTCGGCCCACGGGCAGGGCCACCACCATCACCACGATGACGACGTGAAAAGCTTTGTGTTCCGCTCCGCAAAAGCCTTTGATCCAGCCAAACTGGAAGATTTTCTGGGAGCCATTGTCAACATCTACGGCCCGCGCATGCTGCGCTACAAAGGTGTGTTGAACATGCGAGGCACCGAGCGCAAGGTGATTTTCCAGGGCGTGCACCAGCTCATGGGCAGCGATTTGGGCCCGATGTGGGCCGATGGCGAGACCAAAATGAGCAAGATGGTGTTCATTGGCATCGATTTGCCCAAAGACATCTTGCTGCAGGGCCTGGAGCAGGCCTTGGTGTGAGGCCCCGCACCTTGGGTGGCGCGGGGTCAAGCTTTTGCGCTGATCTGGCTTTAAATCCACCTCTGGGCAAATTTTGACCGTTCTAGTCGCTACAATCGCCCGCCGACGGCACCGCCTTTTGGTGGCGCTGGCGAACCCCACAAGGTCTATAACAAGGGTTTGAAGAGCACATGAACAGATTTCGGGTCGGCTGCGCAGGGACAGACGGTCAGAAGTCTGCCTTTTGACACGGCTAGGAGACAAGACGTGAAGACCCCAAACAAGACCAAGCCCCTTGGCAAATCTGCTGTGGCCTCCAAAGCCACTGCGCCGGCTGCCAAGGCCAAAGTGTCGACCGCCAAGGCGGCCGCCAAACCCGCTGCCAAGGCCAAGCCCACTCCCAAACCGTCCACCTCTGCCAAGGCAGTGAAGGTCAAAACCGCAGCAGTCCTTCCGGCTGCATCCAAGGTGGCTGCCAAAGCCAGCCCTGTCCGATCGTCTGCTGCTCCCAAGGCTGCAACGGCTGCACCGCCAGCCAAGACCCCCCAAGCGAAAAACATGAGCGTTACCAAATTGGAATCAGTCCCTTCTCCCGTCGAGTCCAGCCCTGCCAACGCCGCACCCGTGGCCGAGCAGTTGGTTCGAGCCACCCGGCCTTCGGCCCGTTTGGCCCAGATCACCGTGCCTTCCTTGCCGCCAGCGGTGGCATCCACGGCAGCCAAGTCCAGTTTCTTGCCCAGTGCAGCGCCTGCGCCTGTCGCGGTGCCATTTGCGCCCATCAAGAAGGACCCCAAGCTGGCCAACAATTGGAAAACCAAAAAAGTCGAAGAGCTGTCGGACCCTGAGATCCTCGCCATGTCAGACGATGTGTACATGAACGACAAGCAGATGGCTTATTTCCGTCTGAAGTTGACACATTTGAAGCAGGACATCCTGGCCAGTGCCGGTCAGACCACCGAGCACCTGCGTGAAGACACGGTGGTGGTGCCCGATCCTGCTGACCGCGCCACCATTGAGGAAGAGCACGCACTGGAGCTGCGCACACGTGATCGCGAGCGAAAGTTGCTCAAGAAGATTGAGCAATCCATTCAGCGTATCGATGCAGGCGATTACGGGTTTTGCGATGAAACCGGAGAGGCCATTGGCGTGGGTCGCTTGTTGGCCCGCCCCACGGCCACTTTGTCGCTGGAGGCCCAGCAGCGGCGAGAACTCAAACAAAAGATGTTCGGCGATTGAGTTCCAACCCGTCGACACAGCCCCCTAAAAAACCCCTGCACAGGGGTTTTTTTATGGGTGCCGGGTCTGACTTGGGCGTTGTTTTGAATTTACTGATTTTAAATTTTTTGACTTTATTGTGACCTGAGATGTTACTTGCAGTGTGGCGTGTAAGTGTTTAATTTAGAAAGAAAATCAGACGTCATCAAGATTTAAAATGTGTGCTAAGCCTTTGATTTCATTGAAAAAAATCCATATGAACCCATGATTGGGACCCTATTTCCTGATACAGTGCAAAAAAGTGCAATTAAGTGGGAGTTGGTGCCACTGATGTGCTTTTCACACACCAAAGGGTCATCGTCGTGTTTCAAGGGGCTTCATCGCTGAGTCTGGATGCCAAGGGGCGGTTGTCAGTGCCGACCCGGCACCGTGACGTCTTGAGCGCCACGGCACAGGGCCAGTTGACCATCACCAAGCACCCACATGGTTGCCTGATGGTGTTTCCCCGCCCCGAGTGGGAAAAGTTCCGTGAGCGTATTGCCGAGTTGCCCATGTCGGCCCAATGGTGGAAGCGGATCTTTTTGGGCAATGCCATGGACGTGGAGATGGACGGCACTGGGCGCGTGCTGATCTCGCCCGAGTTACGCCAAGCCGCCGGTATTTCCAAGGACACCATGCTGCTGGGCATGGGCAATCACTTTGAGCTGTGGGACAAAACAACATACGACGCGCAAGAAGCGCAGGCCATGCAAGGCGAAATGCCTGACGTGTTCAAAGACTTTTCTTTCTGAACGCCATGACCGACAACGTCCTGACCCACACCACCGTGCTCCTCAACGAAGCCGTGGACGAGTTGCTGCAGGCTTCAGCCGGGGCCGATGGCGCTTATGTGGACGCCACATTTGGCAGAGGTGGTCACTCGCGGCTCATCTTGTCGCATCTGTCGGCACAAGGGCGCTTGCTGGCTTTTGACAAGGATCTGGAGGCGATTGCCGAGGCCGGGCGCATAGAAGACGCGCGCTTTTCAATCCGGCATGAGGGCTTTTCTCACCTCGCGGAACTGCCCGCAGGCAGTGTCGATGGTGTGCTGATGGACTTGGGCATCAGCTCTCCCCAGATTGACAGCCCCGAGAGGGGTTTTTCTTTTCGTTTTGAAGCCCCGCTCGACATGCGCATGGACACCACGCGCGGGCAGAGTGTGGCCGAATGGCTGGCCACCGCAGAGGTGGATCAAATCACGGAGGTGGTGCGTGACTATGGCGAAGAACGGTTTGCTTTTCAGATTGCAAAGGCGCTTGTGGCTCGCCGACAAGAACGGGGCCCAATTTCAAGCACCTCCGATTTGGCCCAACTCGTGGCTGACACGGTCAAAACCCGCGAGCCGGGTCAGAACCCTGCAACGCGGACATTTCAGGCTTTTCGGATTTTCATCAATGCCGAACTTGAGGAGCTCGAACAGGCGCTAGAGGGCAGTTTGCGGGTGTTGGCCCCGGGCGGGCGCTTGGTGGTCATCAGTTTCCACTCGCTGGAAGACCGCATCGTCAAACAGTTCATGGCCAAACACTCCAAAGAGGTGGTGGATCGGCGCGTGCCCTTTGCTGAGCCGGTCAAGATGCGCCTGAAGACCCATGGCCGAGTGCGTCCCAGCGAGGCAGAGGTGCGCGGCAACCCCCGTTCGCGAAGCGCCATCATGCGCATGGCTGAACGCACCGAGGTGCCCGCATGACCCGCGTGAGCCTGCTCTTGCTGGTGGCCACGGTGGTCAGTGCCCTGTGGTTGGTGCACAGCCACTACGAGTCGCGCCGCATGTTCATGGACATGGAGTCTGCGCGCAAAGAGGCCAAACGCATCGAAGTGGACCATGACCGGATGGAAGTCGAGCGCCGCGCCCAGGCCACGCCTTTGCGGGTGGAGCAAATTGCCCGTCAGCAATTGAACATGCGCACGGCGTCTCCTGCCATTACCCAGTACGTCAATGCCCAGGGCGCCGCTACGGGCAATGCGTCTGTCCCAGCAGCGGGGGGCGCTCAGTGAACCACAGCCGCAGCGTCCAGCTGACTTCCAGTCCTTTGCTGGCCAGTAAGACCCCGGTTTGGCGCAGCAAACTGATTGTGGCTGCGATGGCCTTGGGGTTTTTGGGCTTGGTGGGCCGAGCGGCCCATGTGCAGGTGATTGACAACGACTTTTTCCTGCGCCAAGGTGAGGTGCGTTTTGCCCGCACCCTGGAATTGCCCGCCAATCGCGGGCGCGTGCTCGACCGCAATGGTGTTTTGCTGGCGTCGAGCGTGCCGGCCCCCAGCATCTGGGCCAATCCGGAAGACTTGGAGCGTGACCCGGTCAAGCTGCGCCAATTGGCCCGTTTGCTGGAGATGACGCCCGCCGAGCTGGAGCACAAGCTCAAGGACGAAGAAAAGACCTTTGTTTGGCTGCGCCGCCAGATGGACGAACCCGTGGTCAAAGAAATTCGGGCGTTGGGCATCAAAGGTGTCTACGACATCAAGGAGTACAAGCGCCTGTATCCCGAGGGTGAAGCGGCTGCGCACATCGTAGGCTTTACCAATGTGGAAGACAAGGGTCAAGAGGGCGTAGAACTCATTTTCCAAAAGCAGCTGGCCGGTCAGGCTGGCTCGCGCCGTGTGATCAAGGACCGTCTGGGTCGTGTGGTGGAAGCCGTGGGTGAAACCGTGCACCCGGTCGATGGCAAGGACCTGCAGCTGAGCATCGACAGCAAGGTGCAGTTTTACGCTTACCAGACCCTGCGCGATGCGGTCAAGGAGCACAAGGCCAAAGCGGGCAGCGTGGTGGTGCTGGATGCGCAGACCGGCGAAATCTTGGCGTTGGCCAATTACCCCAGCTATTCGCCATCGCGGCGCGTCAACCTCAGTGGTGAGCAATTGCGCAACCGTGCCTTGACCGACAGCTTTGAGCCGGGCTCGACCATGAAGCCCTTCACGGTGGCCCTGGCCCTGGAGCAAGGCTTGGTCAAGCCCGAGACGATGATCCAGACGGCGCCGGGACGCATCAACATCACTGGCTCGACCATCAGCGACGTGCACACGTACGGCATGCTGAGCGTGAACGAGGTGATCCAGAAGTCGAGCAACGTGGGCACCGTGAAAATCGCCATGCAGATGGAGCCCCGCGAGATGTGGGAGATGTTCACCGAGCTGGGTTTCGGACAAAAACCCGCCTTGCCCTTTCCTGGTGTGGTCAGCGGCCGTTTGCGGCCCTACAAATCCTGGCGACCTGTCGAACAGGCCACCATGAGCTATGGCTATGGGGTGTCGGGCAGTTTGTTCCAGATGGCGCGGGCCTACACCGTGTTTGCGCGTGACGGCGAAATCGTGCCGGCCACCATGATGAAAGCCGAGCAAAAGGTTCAGGGCACGCGTGTGATCAGCGCCGCCAACGCCATAGCCATGCGCAAGATGCTGCAAATGGCGGCCGGTCCCGGCGGCACCGGACAAAAAGCCCAGACCATCGGCTATTCGGTGGGTGGCAAGTCGGGCACGGCCCGCAAGCAAGAGGGCAAGGGCTACGCCAGCAAAAAATACCGAGGCTTTTTCGTGGGCATCGCCCCGGTCGAGCAGCCCCGCATCGTGGTGGCTGTGATGATCGATGAACCCTCCAACGGGGTTTACTACGGCGGTGCCGTGGCCGCGCCCGTTTTCAGCCAGACCGTGCAGCAAACCCTGCGTCTGATGGGCGTTCAGCCCGACATGGCAGTCAAGCCGCAGATCGTGGCCAAAGCGGTTGAGGAGTCGTTCTGATGCAGACCCTCCACAGCGCTCAGGAAGCGGCCCGCTGGTTGCACTCTCGCGTGACGGGCGAGCTGCGCACCGACAGCCGACTGGTGCAAGCAGGCGACGGTTTCATCGCCTGGCCGGGCGCTGCCACCGATGGGCGGCGTTACCTGGCGCAGGCCTTGGCGCAAGGTGCCAGCGCTTGCCTGATGGAAGAGTCTGCACTCGCGCCTTGGTTGGACGCGCTGCAGAACCCTGACCAAGATGCGCTGGCCTGCATGCCCGACCTGAAGGCACAAACCGCTTGGGTGGCTGACGCCTATTACGAACACCCTAGCCAGGCCCTGAAAGTGCTGGCGGTCACAGGCACCAATGGCAAAACATCGACGGCCTGGTGGCTGGCGCAGGCGCTGTCTTCACCCGTACTGCAACAATCCTGCGGTTTGGTGGGTACCCTCGGTGTAGGCCGCTTGCCTGACTTGGTCAGCACCGGCATGACCACACCCGACCCGGTATTGCTGCAGCGCCAGTTCCAGCAGTTTGCGGGCGACGGTGTGACGTACTGCGCCATTGAAGCCTCCTCCATCGGTCTGGCCGAGCACCGCCTTGATGGCACACACATCCGCGTGGCTGTATTCACCAATTTCACCCAGGACCATCTGGATTACCACGGCGACATGGCGCGCTATTGGTCGGCCAAGGCCGCTTTGTTTGCTTGGCCCGGTTTGCAGTCGGCCGTCATCAACATCGACGATACGCAAGGCGCTTTGTTGGCTGAGCAGTTGCAAGGCGGCTCGCTCGACATCTGGACCTGCTCGCGGCGCGGCCCGGCTCGTCTGCAAGCGCGTGCCTTGACCAGCGGCCAGGGTTTGGCCTTCGAGGTCATCGAAGGCCAGGCCGTGCAGACCTTGCACACCGGTTTGATCGGCGACTACAACATGGACAACCTGCTGGGCGTGATCGGTAGTTTGCGCGCCCTGGGCTTTGATTTGGCGCAAGCGGTGCAGGCCTGTGCGCAGCTGACGGCGGTACCCGGTCGCATGGAGCGCGTCTCCTTTGACGTGTCAGGTGTTCACGTTGATGTGACAAGCCCCTTGGTGGTTGTGGACTACGCCCACACGCCTGACGCCATTACCCAAGCCTTGGCCGCGCTGCGTTCGCAGGCGACGCTGCGGGGCGGCCGTCTGTGGTGCGTGCTGGGCTGTGGTGGTGACCGCGATGCCAGCAAGCGCCCATTGATGGCCGCAGCAGCAGAAGCTGGGGCCGACCAAGTGGTGCTGACCAGCGACAACCCCCGCACCGAATCGCCCGAGGCGATTGTGGCCGCGATGGTCCAAGGCCTGAGCCGCCCACCATTGGCCCGCATTCAACTCAACCGCGCCTTGGCCATTGATGAAGCGGTGGCCCAAGCTGCCGCGCAAGACATCGTGCTGTTGGCCGGCAAAGGCCACGAAAGCGAACAAGAGATCATGGGCGTGCGCCACCCGTTTTCGGATGTGGCGCAGGCCAGCAGGGCTTTGCAGCAACGCGCTGCAAAGCACCAGGGGGTGCCCGCATGAACGCCACAGCGTCATCCATGAAACTGAGTTTGAGTCTCGCCCTGAGCTGGTTGAGCCAAGCGCGCGGAGTGCAAGTTCAAGGCGTGGTGGCTGACCGGGTGCATACCGACAGCCGCAGCCTGCAAGCGGGTGACCTGTTTGTGGCCTTGCGCGGTGAGCGTTTTGATGGCAACCAGTTCATCGCCCAAGCCAAAGCGCAAGGCGCGGTGGCGGTGGTGTGTGAAGCTTCAGGCGAAGCCCAGGCGATGTCGCACGGCTTGCCAGCGCTGGTGGTGCCCGATGCCCGCATCGCTTTGGGTGAGCTGGCGGCTGGCTGGCGTGCGCAGTTCAGTTTGCCGCTGATCGCCGTGACCGGCAGCAATGGCAAAACCACCGTGACGCAAATGATTGCGTCCATTTTGCGTGCCCATGCAGGGGACGACGCCTTGTCCACGCAGGGCAACCTGAACAACGACATTGGCGTGCCCCTGACCTTGTTCAATTTGCGTGCCCACCACCGCATCGCCGTGGTCGAGTTGGGCATGAACCATCCCGGCGAGATCGCCTACCTGTCCAAGTTGGCCCAGCCCACCGTGGCCCTGGTCAACAACGCACAACGCGAGCACCAGGAATTCATGGGCACGGTGGAAGCTGTGGCGCATGAAAACGGGGCTGTGCTGCAGGCCTTGCCCCTTGAGGGTGTAGCGGTGTTTCCTGCAGACGAAGACTTCACGCCCGTGTGGCGTGAACTGTCAAGCACCCGGGTACAAAGCTGCTTTGCCATGGCGCCCGCTTCGGACGCCGAAGTGCGTGCTGCAGTGGTGGTCTGGCAGTCGGGTGCTTGGCAGTTCACCCTCAAAACGCCCGAGGGCACCGCGCCCGTTCGCCTGCACATCGCCGGGCGGCACAACGTCAAAAACGCATTGGCCGCTACGGCTTGCGCGCTGGCCGCAGGGGTGCCCCTGGTTACCGTGACCCAGGGGCTGGTGGCGTTTGAGCCGGTCAAGGGTCGCTCGCGTGCGCTGGTGCTGCACACAGCCCAAGGCGAGATCACCTTGGTTGACGACACCTACAACGCCAACCCCGACTCGGTGCGCGCTGCCATCGACGTGCTGGCTGAGCTGCCTGCGTCGCGTTTGTTGGTGCTGGGCGACATGGGTGAAGTGGGTAACCAAGGTCCCGAGTTCCATGCTGAGGTGGGCCAGTACGCGGCCGAGTGTGGCATCGAAGCGCTTTTCACCCTGGGCGACTTGTGCGTGCACAGCGCTGAGGCCTTTGGGTCAGCCCGCCACTTTGAAGACATGGATAGTTTGCTGGCAGCGGTCACCGCTCAGCAGGGCGAGTTCAGCAGTGTGGTGGTCAAAGGTTCGCGCTTCATGAAGATGGAGCGCGTGGTTCAGGCGTTGGTGTCGCACAGCGAAGACAAGAACACTCAAAACAAAGATAAAAAAGGGGAGCCCCATGCTGCTTAGCCTGGCCCAATGGTTGCAAAGTTTATCCCCCGATTGGGGATTTTTACGTGTTTTCCAATACATCACCTTCCGTGCGGTGATGGCCGCCATGACGGCGCTCCTGATTGGCCTGGCCGCAGGTCCTTGGGTCATCCGCCGCTTGACCTCGCTCAAGATTGGTCAGCCGATTCGTGGCTACGGCATGGAATCGCACCTGTCCAAAAGCGGCACCCCCACCATGGGCGGTGTGCTTATTTTGTTATCGATCGCCATCTCCACTTTGCTGTGGTTTGACCTGTCCAACCGTTTTGTCTGGATCGTGTTGATCGTGACCCTGGGCTTTGGCGCCATTGGCTGGGTGGATGACTGGCGTAAGGTGGTCAACAAAGACCCCGAGGGCATGCGCTCACGCGAAAAGTATTTCTGGCAATCGGTCATTGGCTTGCTGGCCGCGCTGTACTTGGTGTTCAGCATTTCAGAAAGTTCAAATGTGCGTGTGCTGGATTTGTTTGGCCAGTGGGTCATGTCCGGCTTTGATGTGAACTTGCCACCCAAGGCGGGTTTGCAGGTGCCCTTCTTCAAAGAGGTTAACTACCCGCTGGGCGTACTGGGTTTTGTGATCCTGACCTATCTGGTGATTGTGGGCTCCAGCAACGCGGTCAACCTCACGGACGGTTTGGATGGCCTGGCCATCATGCCGGTGGTCATGGTGGGCTCGGCACTGGGTGTGTTTGCCTACGTGACGTGCAGCTCGGTGTATTCCAAATACCTGTTCTTCCCACACATTCCAGGGTCCGGTGAGTTGATGATTTTCTGCGCCGCCATGGCGGGCGCTGGTCTCGCCTTCTTGTGGTTCAACACGCACCCTGCTCAAGTTTTCATGGGCGATGTGGGCGCGCTGGCGCTGGGCGCAGCTTTGGGCACCATCGCGGTCATCGTGCGCGCCGAAATCGTGCTGGCCATCATGGGCGGCATCTTCGTGGTGGAGGCCTTGTCGGTGATGGCGCAGGTGACCTACTTCAAGTACACCAAGAAAAAATACGGTGAAGGTCGACGCATTCTGAAGATGGCGCCTTTGCACCACCATTTTGAAAAGAGCGGCTGGAAGGAAACACAAGTGGTTGTGCGTTTCTGGATCATCACCATGCTGCTGTGTTTGGTCGGCTTGTCGACCCTGAAGCTGAGGTAAGCCATGCAGCTCCAAGGTCAACACGTTCTGATTCTCGGTTTGGGTGCTTCGGGCCTCGCGATGGCCCGATGGTGCGCACATGCCGGTGCCGACGTGACTGTGGC
>JBIKQY010000297.1:0-3892 GCA_044349465.1 Limnohabitans sp.
CCTGAAGGTGCTGCGCGGGGCCAGGGGTCTGGGTCGCTGGTGTTCGCGCCTTGCGGGCTGTCACCCGTGCTCCAAGGATAAGTTTTGCCTTTCACCCAAGGCGCTGGGGGCTTGTCACGCAACTCAGTGAACCCCGCCTTTTGCCATTCAGCCCCGGTGGGCAAGCGGCCCCCTGCCCATCGGCAGTAAGCCTGCGCCTCGGCAAAATCCAGGTGCACAGCAGGCAAATCAGCAGGGGCAGGAACGCCATCGGGTTGGCGCCAAGACCAGCCGGGGCGGCGTACCCAACCGCCCACATACTCAAAACCACCGCCCTCTTTTTCAGCGCGGGTCACGGTGCCTGTGGCACGCACATAGCGCTCAAACTGGCCGATGGTGACTTCGGTGCGGTCAATGGCCCAATTCCCCAACGCCACCTTCTCTCCCACTTGCGCAAACGCCAAGTTCGAGAAACCAGTGATCAAAGCGCCCGCCCCCAACAGCGAGCCCCAACGCCAAACACCCCAAATCACTCGATTGAACATGTTCAAACCTTTCCGCCTTCAGACCAGCGCCGCACCCACTTTTGCATTTGGGGGCGCACCTTCAAAAACAAGCGGTAACCGCCTTCGAAACACCATGACAAGGGCGGCCAAGCGGACAACCAGCCCAGCCAGCGCCAGCCCGCAAACAAGCGCCACATCTGCGAAAACGCCGCCGCACCACTGTACATTCGGCCTTGGCTGTCGCGCACATGAAAGCGGGCCATGGCCTGTTGGCACGTCAAACCGCCCAAGTCTTGTCCGGCACTCACATCCACCCATTCCATGGCCTGCGACTCGGGCAGGCGGCGGTAAATCGCGATTTCGGCACGGCACAGAGGGCAGGAGCCATCGAAATAAACCGTCAGCAAGGGAGCGCTTGTGGCATTCATGCGGCCAAGTCTCCACGCGCCAACAGGCGGCCCTGTCGGTCCACCAAGAAACCCTCACCCATCCCGGGATAAGCCCCGGTCAAGCCGGTCATGTTGACCTGATGCGTCACCCAAACCTCGGTGCGCCCAGCAGGCAGCGCCTGCAAGCGCTCGCGCAAAGCCTGTTGCTGGGCGGCCGAATCGCCCTGCCCGGCAAAAGTGCTGTTGAGTGCGGGCCAATCCTCGTAAGCACCAAACGCCAAGCGCGCCGTGTCTTGGCAGCGGCACCATTGGCTACTGCGCACGGCATCGGGCTTGAAGTTCTGCGCCTGGAACCAAGCCCCCAAGGCCCGCGAGGCTTGGCGGCCCGCCTCACTCAGGTTGCGTTGGGTGCGGCACTGGCCGATCACAAAACCCGGCGGATCGCCCAGCCCCGACTCGGTGGCCGCGTGGCGGATGAGCAGCACACCGCCGCTTTGACGCCAAACGGCCAGCAACTGCGCCCGCGAGGCGCTGGGCATGGACTGCGCCCCAGCCAAACCGGGCGCACTGGCCAGGCAAGGCGCAAGCAGTACCGCCCCCAAAAGGGCCAGGGCCGAGCGGCGCGGCAAACCAGCAGGAACGCGGTCGTTGGGTGTCATCGTTTGCGTCTCAGGACAATTCGCCCGAGGCGATGCGGCGCAGCGCCTGCTCGAACACCTCGACCGGCTGGCCGCCGGAGATCAAATGCTTGTCGTTGATGATGACCGCAGGCACCGAGCGAATGCCCGCCTGGGTGTAGAAGTGCTGGCGCTCGCGCACTTCGGTGGTGTGGGCATCGCTGGCCAGCACTTCCCGAGCGGCGGCCACATCCAGACCAGCGGCGGCCACACCCGCGAGCAAAACCTCGGCGTCTTCCACGCACTCGGCGCGGCCCTGGTAGGACTCCAAAAAGGCTTTTTTCAGGGCATGCTGCGCCCCAGCGCCCTGGCCTTCGGCCCAGTGCAGCAAGCGGTGCGCATTAAAAGTGTTGTAAACCCGGCCGCGCCCACCCGGGTGAAAGGTAAAACCCACCTCGGCCCCGCGTGCGGCAATGGTCTGGCGAATTTGGGCCTGCTGCTCAGGGGTTGAGCCATATTTTTCGGTCAGGTGCTCGCCCAGATCCTGCCCGCCGGCGGGCATGTGCGGGTTCAGCTCAAAAGGCTGAAAGTGCAGATCGGCCTGCACCTCGCCGTCCAGGCGCTCCAGGGCTTGCTCCAAAGCGCCCAGCCCCACGGCGCACCAAGGGCAGGCAATGTCGGAGACGAAATCAATTTTCAAAGGGGTCATGAACAGCTTTCAGGTCAGATTTCAAGGCGCAGAAGTTGGAACTCAAGCGCGGGATTGTCGGCACTGTCGGGTTGACCAGCCAAGCCTACAACCTTCATTTGGACGTGATATTGCCGCAAATCACCGACAATCGCAGGTCCGGCATCCAATGCCCATGATCCATCGAGCGATAGAGACCCACCATGAACATCCTTGTCCTGCACGGCATCAACCTGAACATGTTCGGCAAGCGCGACCCTGCCCAGTACGGCACCACCACGCTGGATGAAATCAACACCCAAGTGACGGCTTTGGGCCAGGAACTGGGCGCTCAGGTCGAGTGCTTCCAAACCAACTTTGAAGGTGAAATGGCCGAACGCATCCACCGAGCTCATGGCGATGGCGTGCACGCCGTGGTCATCAACGCCGGAGCCTGGACGCATTACAGCTACGGCATCCGCGACGCGCTGGCCATCCTCAAGTGCCCCATCATCGAGGTGCACATGTCCAACATCCACGCCCGAGAAGCCTTTCGTCACCACTCGGTGATCGCCGACATCGCCAAAGGCCAGATCGCGGGTTTTGGTGTGGACAGTTACCTGCTGGGCCTGCGGGCCGCTGTGTCGGCCGCCCGCAGCTGATTTGGCTGATTGATTGATCCGACCCGTAGATGTTTGAATGGCCTATATTGTTGTCGGCCATGCGGATATTTTGTCTTTGTGGGAGCCCACCCCGTGGGCGATTGCATCCACTCCGCCAAAGCAAGCCATCGCCCACAGGGGTGGGCTCCTACAAAAAAACCATCTCTTGAATGTTGATCAAAACTACGCCGGGCCGTATCAATAGCTGATTTGGCCGACTCGGTGCGGCATCAATCGTCCAGCGTGTAACGCTGGCAGAGCGCCAAAAATTCGTCCAAGTGGGGGTCCAGCCCGGTTTCTTCTTGCAGCAAAGCGGCCACGGCCGGGGCCATGTTAGCCGCCTGACGTGCATCCAGAAACAGCGCCCGCCAACGCCTGGCGAGCATGTCTTCCACCGTCCATGCCCACTCGTGGCGGGCGGCAAAACGCACCATCGCCTCGGTCAAGCCCATCCCCAGTTCCCTCTGAGCGCCAGGCATGGTCAGCACCTGTTCGGCTAGGCTACCCCACAAGTGCAAGCCGGGGGCGTCGCTCAAGGGGGGCAGCACCGAGCCGCCCTCTTTTGGCGCGCCCACCAAGCGGTGCAGGCCTGTGTCCACCGGACCATTGGGCGGCGGCGGCACATCGCCCTGGGTCTGCAGGGCCTGCAAAACCTCCTCGGCCATGCTGCGGTAAGTGGTCCATTTGCCACCGGTCACCGTCACCAGGCCCGGCGCTTCGCGGCGGATCAGGTGCTCGCGCGACATCTGGCTGGTGGACTGCGCGGCATCGCCCTGCCCTGAGGCTCCGACCAAGGGGCGCAAGCCCACCCACACGCTGCGCACATCACCCGGTTGCAAGTCCAGGCCAAACGCGTTGCGTGTTTCGCGGAACAAAAAGTCCAGCTCTTCGGCCATGGGCTGGGGCTCGCGTGGCGCGTCGCTGCGCGGGGTGTCGGTGGTGCCAATCAAGGTGGCCCCCAGCCAGGGCACGGCAAACAACACCCGGCCATCGGCGGTGCGGGGAATCAGCACCGCTTCGCGAAGCGGCAAACACGCCCGAGTGACCACCAGGTGCACGCCCTGACTGGCGG
>JBIKQY010000298.1:0-3866 GCA_044349465.1 Limnohabitans sp.
ATGGCCTGCGCATTCCCGATTGCGACGTCGAGGTGGTCACTTGGTCGGTCACCGTCTCTACCGAACCCCAAGCAGCGCAAGCTGTCGCATTGCCGCCCAGCATCCAGCAACGCGATGCCGTGTCAACTCGCCCTGTTTGGGAGCCTGCGCTGGGCGAACAGCGTCCCTTCGGTTTGCATTGGCGCTTTGACCTGCGGACACGAGAGCACATCACCGGGCCTGCCCTGGTGGCAGAAGACGAAACCACCATCGTGATCCCCGCTGGTTGGGTAGCGCGGCTCGATGAACAAGGCCATTTGATGATGGAGGTACAAGCATGAGCACACAGATGCTGCACGCGATTCGCACCCAGGTGATGTGGAACCGTTTGATTTCCGTGGTCGAAGAGCAAGCGCAGGCATTGCTGCGCACCGCTTTTGGATCGGTGGCACGAGAGGCGGGAGACCTGTCAGCCGGCGTTTACGACACACAGGGGCGCATGCTGGCCCAGGCGGTGACGGGCACACCCGGTCACGTCAACACCATGGCGGTGGCGGTGGCTCATTTTCTGCAAAGGTTTCCTCTGGAAAGTCTGACCGCTGGCGATGTGCTAGTGACCAACGACCCGTGGATGGGGACCGGTCATCTGTTTGATTTTGTGGTGGTGACCCCCGTGTTCATGGACCAACGTCCGGTTGCCTTGTTTGCATCCACCTGCCACACCATCGACGTGGGGGGGCGCGGCTTCACGGCCGATGCCGCCTCCGTTTTCGAAGAAGGCACCTGCATTCCCCACCTCAAACTGGTGCGTGCCGGGGCGCTCAATGAAGATGTGCTGGCCATCATCCAGGCCAACTCACGCAACCCCATTGAGGCACGGGGTGACATCCTGTCGCTGGTCAGCAGCAACGAAGTGGGCAGTCGCCGCCTGATCGAGATGATGCGCGAGTTCAAACTGGCGCATCTGGACGCTTTGGCCGAGCACATTCTTGATCAATCGGCTCGTGCCACCCGAGAAGCCATCGCGCGGCTGCCCGATGGGCAATGGCGATCTGACATGACCATTGACGGTTATGAACACCCTGTCACTCTGGTGGCCACTTTGCGCAAGCAAGGCGAACGCATCCAAGTGGATTACGACGGTACTTGCGTCGCCTCGCGAATGGGCATCAACTCGCCCAAGTGTTACAGCGATGCGTATTCGGTCTTCGGCCTCAAATGCCTGATTGCGCCCGAAGTACCCAACAACGCGGGTTCTTTAGCCCCCTTCGAAGTGCTCGCCCCCGAGGGCAGCATCGTCCATCCGCAGCGCCCAAGTCCAGTCACGGCCCGCCATGTGATCGGACAAATGCTCCCCGACCTGATGTTTGGCTGTCTGGCGCAGGCCCTGAACGGCCAAGTGCCCGCCGAATCGGCAGGCAGCATCTGGGTGCTGGCCATGAGCCGGGATGCAGCGCAAGGCCCGGCCTTCAATGTCATGAGCGTCGGTCTGGGCGGCACCGGTGCACGGCCCACCAAAGACGGTTTATCGACCACCGCTTTTCCCAGTGGCGTGGGTGGCATCCCGGTTGAAATCACCGAGGCGCAATCACCGCTGGTCTTCTGGGAAAAAGCGTATTTGCAAAACTCGGGTGGCGCCGGGCAATGGCGTGGCGGCCTGAGCCAACGCATTGTGATTGGTACCCGGGACGCCCTGGGGTTTGACTGCTCGGCAGCCACATTTGACCGCCGCGCCCACCCTGCCCGCGGTCGCCACGGTGGCCTACCAGGGGCACCGGGACGGGTCGACATCCTGTCGGCCAGCGGCCAATTGCACCCCCATGAAGACAAAAGCACCATCCACATCCCCGATGGGGGCCGACTGTGCATTGAATTGCCCGGCGGTGGCGGTTTTGGCCCGCCCGAAAAACGCCCGGCAGCACTCCAGGCCCAGGACGAAATCAACCAATACGTTCGGTCTGACCAGGCCCCCCAAGATCTTTCACCCCTGCCTTCCACCCCACTCACCAGGAGATCCTTATGAAACTGCTCCAGCGCCTGACATGTTCATTTTTTCTGCTGTTCATGGCTCTGCCATGGCCCGCACATGCTGCCGATTACAACGGCACGATCCGCATCGTGGTGGGATTCCCGCCCGGAGGTGCCACCGATGTGGTGGCCCGCATCATGGGCGAGAAATTGCGTGTGATCATGAACCAGCCCGTCATTGTGGACAACAAACCCGGCGCTGGCGGCATGGTCGCCACGCAACAACTCAAGGCTGCTGCGCCAGACGGTGCCACGGTGATGCTGACCATCGACCACTCGCATGTGATCATTCCGCTGACCTTCAAAGCGCCCGGTTATGACCCGCTCAAGGACTTCACAGCCCTGGCCGGTGTCGCGAGTTACTACAACGTGATGGCACTGACCAGCGCCATAGGCGTCAAAACACCGGCTGAATTGGGTGCTTGGCTCAAAGCCAACCCGGGCAAGGCCAATTACGGCATTCCGGCAGTGGGCAGCGTGCCGCAATTTGCAGGGATGCTGGTGGGCAAGTCGCTGGGTACGCCCATGGTGGCCGTGCCCTACAGGGGTGGTGCGCCCTTGGTTCAGGACCTGCTGGGCGGGCAAGTGCCAGCCGCCTTTTTGTCACTGACCGAATCCATCGAACACCACCGCAGTGGAAAAATGCATGTCATGGCCGTCTCGGGTACAACGCGCGCCAAATCGGCACCCGACATCCCCACCTTCCAGGAGCTGGGCATCAAGGGTGTAGACAAAAATCCATGGTTGGCATTTTTTGGCCCCAAGGGCTTGCCCCCAGAGTTTGTGGACCGCTTCAGCCGCTCGGTGGCCACCGCATTGGCCGACCCAGAAGTCGTTGAAAGGCTGTCCAAATTGGGCAATGTGGCCACCTATGCCAACCCGGCCCAACTGCAAGAATGGGTCAGCTCCGCCACCCTGCATTGGGGCCCGGTCATCAAGGATTCAGGGTTCGAGTTGCAATGAAGATTTGACGCAAAGTCATGGGCTGCAGTTCGCCCATGACTTGGTTGTGCAGGTTTTTACAGGTACGGCAAACTCGCACGAACGTTGAACCAAGGCACTGAAGATCGGGTGCAGCGAGGCGGCCCCATTCAGATAACGTTAGGCATCCTGAACGCCTGCGATAATCAGCAAATTCCAAAGCGCATCTGCGCTTTTCTTTTTCACAGCCTCTGGATCTACACCATGAACCGCTGCACTTTGGCCCTTAGGGGGCGTGCTTTTTTTTGGCGTGCTTTGCTTTGCCTTGACTTCATCACCTCCGTGAACGCCGTGGAGGCCGCATGAGCAAGAAGGTCTTCATCAAAACATTTGGCTGCCAGATGAACGAGTACGACTCGGACAAGATGGCCGATGTGCTGGGCGCGGCCCAGGGCTACGAACCCACGCAGGACGTGGACGAGGCCGATCTGATTTTGTTCAACACCTGCTCGGTGCGCGAGAAGGCGCAAGAGAAGGTCTTCAGCGACTTGGGCCGGGTGCAACACCTCAAAGCCAAGGGCGTGCTGATTGGCGTGGGCGGCTGCGTGGCCAGCCAGGAAGGTGCCGAGATCATCAAGCGCGCGCCCTATGTGGACGTGGTGTTTGGCCCGCAGACCCTGCACCGCCTGCCCGAATTGCTGAACGAGCGCGAGCGCAAGCAACGCCCGCAGGTGGACATCAGCTTCCCCGAGATTGAAAAGTTCGACCACCTGCCCCCCGCCAAGGTGGAAGGCGCGACGGCCTTTGTGTCGATCATGGAAGGTTGCAGCAAATACTGCAGCTATTGCGTGGTGCCCTACACCCGGGGCGAAGAAGTGTCGCGGCCCTTTGACGACGTGCTGGTCGAAATCGCCGGTCTGGCCGCGCAGGGCGTGAAA
>JBIKQY010000400.1:0-2871 GCA_044349465.1 Limnohabitans sp.
TACCGCACCAGCACCGTGGGGCAAGAAATTGCCCGCATCCACATTCCCGGGCGCAGCACCCGCCTGACCGACCACAGCGGCCCCGATGGCGACTGGCCCACGCCCGAGCCACCGCACCGCATCAACCAGCGTTACATCGAGCCGATTTTGGCGGAGCATGTGGCCCAACAAGGCTTGATCACCACCCTGTACCGGCACCAGGTGCTGGACTTTGAACAAGAAGACGGCCAGGTGATCGTGCGCATTCAAAACCTGGGCACGCCCGATGCGCCGCCGCTGCACATGCAAGCGGCTTATTTGGTGGGCTGCGATGGCGGCCGTTCGGCGGTGCGCAAAGCCATTGGGGCCAAGCTGGTGGGTGACGAGGTGGTGCAACGTGTGCAAAGCACCTGCATCCGCGCGCCGGGTTTGATGGCGCGCCTGCAGGCCCCGGCGGCCTGGGCCATGTTCACCGTCAACCCTCGGCGCAGCGGCAACATCTACGCCATCGACGGCCAAGAGGTCTGGCTCATCCACAACTACCTGCGCGACCACGAAGCCGACTTTGACGCGGTGGACCGTGACTGGGCCATCCGCACCATCCTCGGTGTGGGCGAAGATTTTGAATACGAACAGATGAGCCGCGAAGACTGGATCGGCCGCCGCCTGGTCAGCGACAAGCTGCGCGAAGGCCGCGTGTTTTTGGCCGGAGACGCGGCGCACCTGTGGGTGCCGTACGCCGGTTACGGCATGAACGCGGGCCTGGCCGATGCGGCCAATCTGGCTTGGCACCTGTCGGCGCAAATCGAAGGCTGGGCCGCACCCGAAGCCTTGTCGGCCTACGAAAAAGAACGCCACCCGATCACCGAGCAGGTCTCACGCTTTGCCATGAACCATGCGCACGCCATGAGTCGGCGTCGGCGCGAAATTCCTTTGAATTTGGAAGACGACAGCCCAGAGGGGCAGGCCGCCCGTGAGACTTTTGGCCAAAACTTGTACGACTTGAACGTGCAGCAATACTGCTGCGCGGGCCTGAACTTTGGTTACTACTACGACCAGTCGCCGGTGATGGTGTACGACGGCGACAAGGCACCCGAGTACAGCATGGGCAGCTTCACGGCGTCCACCGTGCCGGGCTGCCGTGCGCCGCATTTCTGGTTGGTCGAAGGGCAGTCGTTGTACGACGCACTGGGCCCCGCCTACACCTTGTTGTGTTTACAGCCGGTAAACGACGATGCTGTGCAGGCCCTGCAAGCTGCGGCCGAACACCAAGGCATGCCGCTGCGTGTGCTGGATGTGTCGGGTGTAAAAGACTTGCCGACCGAATACCAACACCCCTTGCTCATGGTGCGCGCAGATGCCCACACCGTGTGGCGTGGGCATGACCTGGATGACGCGTCAGCCCAAGCCTTGGTGGCCACTTTGTGTGGCCGAAGAGGCCTTACTCCAGCTTGATGTTGGCCTTCTTGATCAAGTCACCAAAACGATCGAATTCCTGACGGTTCATTTGAGCAAACTGCTCGGGCGTCAGGTTGCTGGGTTCGCCGCCCAGGCCTTTGAGTTTGGTCTGGATGTCGGGCATCTTCACAATCTTGGCCAACTCGCTTTGCAGTCGGGCGATCACGTCGGGCGGCGTGCCGGTGGTCACAAACATGCCGTACCACGTGCTCATTTCAAAACCACGCACGCCGGCTTCGGCCAATGTGGGCACTTGGGGCAACTCGCTGCTGCGGGTGGCCGTCGTCAAAGCCAATGGTTTGAATTTGCCCGCCTTGATCTGGCCCATGGCCGACGAGGTGGTGTCGAACATGATCTGCACGTTGCCACCGATGATGTCCAGGTGCGCCTGGCTGCTGCCCCGGTAGGGCACATGGATGCTTTTCACGCCAGCGGCCAGGTTGAAACCCTCGCCTGCGATGTGCTGGGTGCTGCCCACGCCGGACGATGCATATTTGAAATCGTTGGGCTTGGCTTTCATCAAAGACACCAATTCGGCCACGTTGTTGGCGGGCACGTTGGCCCCCACGACCAGCACGTTGGGCACGGTCACGATCAGGCCCACCGGGGTCAGGTCCTTGATCGGATCAAAGCTGAGTTTGATCAGGTGCGGGGCAATGGCCTGGCCGGTGTTGGTGGCGACCAGCAGGGTGTGGCCGTCGGCCGGGGCTTTGGCTGTCAGGTCGGCGGCAATGGTGTTGGACGCACCGGGTTTGTTCTCGACCACAAAGGAGCCCTTGAAGGCTTCGCCCATTTTTTCGGCCAGCATGCGGGCAATGATGTCGGTGCCGCCGCCAGCGTTGGCCCCCACCATGATGCGCACCGGCTTGTTGGGGTAGCTTTGCGCCAAGCCCAGCAAGGGCGTGGCCAGCAGGGCCGCGAGCAGGATTTTCTTCAACTTCATGACAAGGTCTCCTTGGGGGTGGTGAGGTTTTGAAGGCGAGAGGTGGCCATGCGGGCGGCCAATTCGAAGGCGTTGGTCATGGCTTGCGGATTGGCCACACCCTGACCTGATATGTCGTAAGCCGTGCCATGGGCCGGGGTGGTGATGGGGCAGGGCAGGCCGCCGTGCACCGTCACGCCTTGCTCAAACCCCATCAGTTTCATGGCGATCTGGCCTTGGTCGTGGTACATGGTCACCACGCCGTCGTAACCGCCTGGCGAACGGATGGCGCGCACAAAGGTGGTGTCGGCTGGAAAGGGGCCGTCGGCGGCAAAGCCCATGGCAGCGGCTTGCTCCACACCCGGCGTGATGATGCGGCCTTCCTCGTCGCCGTAGTTGCCGTTGTCGCCGTTGTGCGGATTGAGCCCACAAACCGCGATGCGCGGGCTGGCGACGCCAGAGGCCTGCAGGGCCTGCGAAATCATGCGGATGGCGTCGGCCACTTTGTCCGG
>JBIKQY010000299.1:0-3851 GCA_044349465.1 Limnohabitans sp.
TCCGGGACGATTTCGTGCCCCAGCAGCGCCTTTACTTCACGCTCGAAGCCATGAACCTGGTCGAGAAGATGCACATGCGCGTGTTCACCGCCATCCATGGTGAAAAGCAGATGCTCAACAGCGACGCCGCGGTGCTGGCTTGGGCTGAAAAGCAAGGCATTGACAAAGCCAAGTTCGAGCAGGCCTACAAGTCCTTTGGCGTGGCCACCAAGGCCAAGCGTGCCGTGCAGCTGCAAAACGACTTCAAGATCGAAGGCGTGCCTTCGCTGGGCGTGGCAGGCCGTTACTACATCGACGGCACTTTGGCGGGCAGCATGCCGCGCGCCTTGCAAGTGGCCGAGGCGCTGATTGCCCAGACCCGCCAGGGCCGCTGAGTCCCCTGGGCATTCCAACGGAATGCACTCCCCAAGCCCGCCGCCGACACGCGCGGGCTTTTTTGTGCCCGCTCTTTGATTTTTTGCCCCGCTGCGGGCGCGAGGCGGGGCGCTTGCACCTACAATGGACTGGATTCACAGCAAGATTCATGCCCCTCAAAACACCTTCCTCTCTTCGCTTGAGCTTCTGGAGCCTGCTGGCCCTGTGCGCCAGCTTGCTGGCCCTGCCCAGCCAGGCTGAAAAAGCCGACCGCGATCAGCCCATGCAAATCGAAGCCGACAGCATGCGCCACGACGAAGCACGCCAGCTCACCCAGTTCACCGGCAAGGTGCTGGCGACCAAAGGCACTCTGGTTTTGCGCGCCGCCCGCATGGAAGTGCAGCAAGACGCCAAAGGCCGTCAAGTGGCCCGGTTGTGGGCCGCCCCCAACGAGCGGGTGTTTTTCCGGCAAAAACGCGAGGGCGTGAACGAGTTCACCGAGGGTGAGGCCGAACAGGTCACGTATGACAACCAGGCCGATATCATCACCCTGAGTCAGCGCGCCGAGGTGCGCATCTTGCGCGGCAACCAGGTGGCCGACCAGCTCAATGGCCACACCATCGTGTTCAACAACACCAGCGAAGTCATGACCGTGGACGGCCAAGCCGCCAACGGCGCCGGGCAACGCGTGCGCGCCATCCTGACGCCCCGCAATGCGGCGTCAGCGCCTGCAGCCAATACGCCAACTGCGCCCGCCTTGCGCACCAGCCCCGGCCTGTTGCCCACCTCAAAACCATGAGCACTGCCGCTGCCCCCGACAGCCGCCTGCAAGCGCGTCACCTCAAAAAAGCCTACGGCAGCCGCAAGGTGGTGCACGACGTGTCGGTGCAGGTGGGCAAAGGCGAAGTGGTGGGTTTGCTGGGCCCCAACGGTGCTGGCAAAACCACCTCGTTTTACATGATCGTGGGCCTGGTGCGAGCCGATGGCGGGCAGATCCTGATCGACGGCGAAGACGTCACCCGCATGCCCATCCACAAGCGCTCGCGCATGGGCTTGTCTTATTTGCCGCAAGAAGCGTCCATCTTCCGCAAGCTCTCGGTGGCCGACAACGTGCGGGCCATTTTGGAACTGCAGACCGATGCACAAGGCCGCGCCCTGAGCAACGCCGAGGTGGAAAAACGCCTGACCGAATTGCTGGGCGATTTGCGGGTGGACCATCTGCGCGACTCGCCCTCGTTGGCGCTGTCGGGCGGCGAGCGCCGCCGTGTGGAAATTGCAAGGGCGCTGGCCACCGACCCGCGCTTCATTTTGTTGGACGAGCCTTTTGCAGGCATCGACCCAATCGCCGTCATCGAGATCCAGCGCATCATCGCCTTCCTCAAGCAGCGTGGCATTGGCGTGTTGATCACCGACCACAATGTGCGCGAGACGCTGGGCATTTGCGATCACGCTTACATCATCAGCGAAGGCCGCGTGCTGGCCGAGGGCACACCCGACGAGATCGTGGCCAACGCCGATGTGCGCCGGGTGTACCTGGGCGAACACTTCCGGATGTGATGAACACCCCCCGAGTCCACGACCTGAGCGCACCGCCATGAAACCCGGCCTGTCGCTTCGCATGTCCCAGCACCTGGCGCTCACGCCCCAGTTGCAACAATCGATCCGCCTGCTGCAGCTGTCCACGCTGGAGTTGTCGCAAGAGGTCGACCAGATGCTGGACGAGAACCCGTTTTTGGAGCGCGCTGAAGAAGAAGCCCCGGCCGAAGCCTTTGGCTTGGACCAGGCCGACACCCATGTCAGCTTGGGCGACCGGGTCAGCGAAAGCGCCAGCACGGCCAGCAGCAGCGACGACAGCCCCAGCGAAACCCGCGACGAAGCCGTGACCGACGTGGCCGAAAGCTGGGACGGCGACGGCAGCGTGGACATGCGCCCCGACGACAGCGAATGGGGTGGCGACGCCACGCCGCGACAAAACAACGGCGAAGAAACTGCAGACGCCATCGATTTGGCACGCAGCAGCGGTTCGCTCACCGACTTTTTGCACCGTCAAGCCTTGTCGCTACGCCTGTCCGAAGTGGACCGTGCGGCGCTGCGCTTTCTGATCGAATCACTCAACGACGACGGCTACCTGACCGACACCCTGCCCGAGTTGGCGGCCAGCTTGGCGGGCAGCGACGACTATGAGCAGATCGACGAGCTGGTGCACCGCTTCACCGTGGCGCTGGGCTTGCTGCAATCGCTCGAACCCGTGGGCGTGGGCGCACGCGACTTGGCCGAATGCCTGCGCATCCAGATCAAGGCCTGGCTGAAAGACGAGCCCGAAGACGAAGTGGCCCAAGCCGCACTGGCCATCTGCGCCCAGCCCCTGGAAATGCTGGCCAAGCGCGACTACAAGCGTTTGGCAGTGGCCTGCGGCCTGAGCGAAGCCGTGGTCAAAGCCGCCATTCCCTTCATTGCCCGGCTCGAACCCAAACCCGGCCGCCCCTTTGTGCAGGCCGAGCAAAACATCATCATTCCCGACGTGTTGGTGATCAACACCAGCAAGACGGCCACGCCCAAATTCCGCATCCAGCTCAACCCCGATGTGATGCCCAAGCTGCGTGTGCACGACATCTATGCCAACGCCTTGCGCGGCGGCAAAGGCGACAACCATGCGGGTTTGCAGCAGCGCCTGCAAGAAGCACGCTGGTTCATCAAGAACATCCAGCAGCGCTTTGACACCATCTTGCGCGTGTCCACCGCCATCGTGGAGCGGCAGAAAAACTTTTTCACGCACGGCGCGCTGGCCATGCGCCCGCTGGTGCTGCGCGAGATCGCCGACGAGCTGGGCATGCACGAGTCCACCATCAGCCGCGTGACCACGGCCAAATACATGGCCACGCCGCAAGGCACTTTTGAGCTGAAGTATTTCTTTGGCTCGGGCCTGGGCACCGACAGCGGCAGCGCGGCATCGAGCACGGCAGTGCGGGCGCTCATCAAGCAATTTGTGGCGGCTGAAAAACCCGCCAAACCGCTGTCGGACAACCAGATTTCCGAGATGCTGAAAGAGCAAGGCATCGACTGCGCACGTCGCACGGTGGCCAAGTACCGCGAAGCCCTGAAGATCGCGCCGGCGAACCTGCGCAAAACCCTTTGAGAGTATTTGAGTGAATTCATTGAACCTGTTCATGCCCTGCGCCGCTGGCGTTGAGGGCTTTTTGGCCGACGAAGTGCACGCCATCACCGGCCTCACGGGCCACGACCTGATGACGGGCCGCGGTGGTGTGATGGCCCGCGCCTCGTGGCGCGATGCCATGCGCATCAACCTGCACAGCCGCTTGACGCAGCGCGTGCTGGTGCAGCTGTCGGTCACCGACTACCGCAACGAAAGCGACCTCTACAACGCCGCCAGCGAAGTGGCCTGGGAAATCTGGTTCACCCCCAAGCAGACTTTCAAGATCGACATCACGGCCCAGCACAGCCCGCTGACCAGCCTGAACTTTGCGGCCCTCAAGATC
>JBIKQY010000300.1:0-3844 GCA_044349465.1 Limnohabitans sp.
CTGCAGACCGGGGTGCGCTTGCATCCAGGCCAGCACGGGCGCACTGTCGCCAGGGTCCACCACGAGGGCGTGGCGGTCGGTGTGCAACAACCAAATGTAGTTGTCTGCGAAAGCGGGCAGGGCAATAAGATTCATGGAGTTTCCGATTATAGAAAGCCAGCACACTACGCCCGCCTGGCTGGCCCATTTGGGTCAGCCGGTGGCCTCCCGATTGCTGGCTTGGGAGCAAGCCCAAGCCGACGCATTGCTGGCCGATGTCTTTGGCTACCACGCCGTCCAGTTGGGCTGGCCCGAGTTGCAGGCCTTGCGGAACAACCGCATGCCCCACCGCTGGCAAGCGGGCGCAGAGTTCGAATGGCCTCAGGCGCAAAAGGCCTTGATGAATCTGGGGCCGCAAGACTTGCCGTCGCCACAGACCCCCCCTTCTGAGCACTGTGCGCCCATCGGCCCCGACGTGTGGCTCGACAGCCGGGCCTGGCCCTGGCAGGCCGACAGCCTTGACTTGGTGGTCTTGCCGCACACGCTGGAGCGCTCGGCCGATCCGCATGCCTGTTTGCGCGAGGTCGAACGGGTGTTGATCCCCGAAGGGCAGGTGCTGATCACGGGCCTCAATCCCATGAGTTTGTGGGGTTGGCCTACACAGCGCGGCAGTTCGCGCCGGGTTGGGGGGGCTTCGGTGCAGCACCTGATCGCCTACCGGCGCTTGCGCGATTGGTTGCGGCTGCTGGGTTTTGAGGTGCAGGTCAGCCGTTTTGGAGGGTGGAGCCCGGCTTTGGGCAGCGAGCGCTGGATGCAGCGACTGGACTGGATGGAGCGCGCGGGTGAGCGTTGGTGGCCGATTTTGGGGGGTGTTTACCTGTTGATGGCCACCAAACGTGTGCCCGGGGGGCGATGGTTGCCAGCGCGCCAATGGCGCACGGTACGATCGCCCGCTGCAGCGGCCGCACCCGTGGCTCGCTCTGATACTTATATGGGCCACCCCTCGGCCGAGAAAGACACTTTTGACCCACGTTGAAATCCACACCGATGGTGCCTGCAAGGGCAATCCCGGCCCTGGCGGCTGGGGCGTTCGCCTGCAAGCGGGCCAGCATGTTCAGGAGCTGTTTGGCGGCGAGTTGAACACCACCAACAACCGCATGGAGATGATGGCCGTCATCGAAGGCCTGTTGGCCCTCAAGCGCCCTTGCCAGGTCACGCTGTACCTGGACAGTGAATATGTGCGCAAGGGCATCACCGAGTGGATCCATGGCTGGAAAGCCCGAGGCTGGCGCACGGCGGCCAAACAACCTGTCAAAAATGCCGATCTGTGGCAAAAATTGGACAGTGTGGTGTCCTCTTCGGGACACCAGATCGATTGGCGTTGGGTGAAAGGCCACAACGGCGATCCGGGCAACGAGCGCGCCGATGCACTGGCCAATCAGGGCGTAGAAAAAGCCTTGGGTCGCTGAAGCACGCTGTTCAGGTCTTTGGGGCCCGGTTTCGGCTCACCCGCAAGCCATCGGTTTGGCCGTCAACAAGGGCTTGCAGGTCGTGGGGAAATAGGCTGTGCGCTGTTACATTGCAGAAGTCTTGGCGAACGCAACCTGAGAGAAACCCGAATGGCTTACAAGAAGAAATACGCAGTGCTGGCCCTGGTGGGCCTTTCCGTGGCCTCAGGTGCAGCCTGGTGGTGGCAAAACAAGGCCCCTGCAAATGGTGCTTCGCCCAGTTCAGCAGCTTCTTCTGCCCCAGGTGGTTCTTCCGCAGCTCCCGCAGGTGCGCCAGGCGGTGCAGCCAGCGGGCCACCAGGGGCTGGGCCTGCCGGTGGCGCTGGCCGGGCGCCTACGGTGGAAGTCGCCAAGGTCGAGAGCATGACCTTGGTGGACGAGACCCAAGCCGTGGGCAGTTTGCGCTCGCGCCAGGGCGTGATGCTGCGCCCCGAAGTCGGTGGGCGCGTCAAAGAGATCTTTTTCAACGATGGCCAACGTGTGCGCAAGGGCCAGTTGATGGTGCAGTTCGAAGACCAACTGCAGCAGGCCCAGGTGGCGCAAGCGCGTGCTGAGTTGTCGATCGCCGAGGCCAACCACAAGCGCAACCAGGAACTGGTGGCGCAAAACTTCATCAGCCAGCGCTCGCTGGACGAGAGCTCTGCGGCGCTGGAGGTCTCCCGCGCCAAGCTGTCGCTGGCCCAGGCCACGCTGCAGCGCCTGCAGGTGCTGGCCCCATTTGATGGCATCACCGGCCTCAAGCAAATCAACGTGGGCGATTACCTCAAAGACGGCGCGGACATGGTCAACGTGGAAGACATCGATGCCGTGCTGCTCGACTTCCGCTTGCCCGAGCGTTTTCAGGCACGGGTGCGCGCAGGACAAAAAGCCCAGCTGACCGTGGACGCCTTGCCCGGTCGCCCCTTCACCGCCATCGTGCAGGCGGTCGACCCGCTGATCGAGGCCAATGGCCGCTCGGTCGGGGTGCGCGGCTGCATCGACAACCGCCAGCAGCAACTGCGCCCGGGCATGTTCGCCCGCGTCAATGCAGTGTTTGGCTCCCGAGAGAACGCCCTGGTCATCCCCGAAGAGGCCATCATCCCGCAAGGCGGTCGCACTTTCGTGGTCAAGGTGGTGGCCGGTGACAAGCCCGATGTGCGCGTGTCCGAGCGCGTGGCGGTCAAGGTTGGCTTGCGCCAGCCGGGCAAAGTGGAAATTCTGGAAGGTCTGTCTGCTGGTGACACGGTGGTCACCGCAGGCCACCAACGCCTGCAAAAAGACGGTACCCCTGTGCGCGTGGTTGACCTGTCGCAGCCTGGTGGTGGACGTCCTGGAGGTGCGGTTGGTCCTGGCGGTCAAGGCGGACCTGGCGGTCAACCAGGTGCAGGTCCTGGCGGCCCGGGCGGTCCTGGCGCTTCTGGTGCCCCAGGTGGTTCCGGTGCGGGCGCAGGTTCTGCCCCGGCACCCGCCGCCCAAGCCCGCGGCCCCGGTGCGGGCAAGCCTCCTGTGGCGGTCTCAGGCCCCAACCCTTGCCTGAGGGGCTCTGATGCAGCTCGCTGAAGTCTCCATCCGACGGCCTGTGTTGGCCGTGGTCATGTCCTTGTTGATCGTTTTGATTGGGGCCGTCAGCTTCAAGAGCTTGTCGCTGCGCGAATACCCCAAGATCGACGAGCCCACCGTCACCGTGACCACCCGCTACGTCGGGGCCTCTGCCGAAGTGGTCGAGTCGCAGGTCACCAAGCCGCTGGAAGATTCGATCGCGGGCATTGACGCGGTGGATGTCATCACCTCCATCAGCCGTGCTGAGCAGTCGCAGATCACGGTGCGTTTCCGTCTGGAAAAGGACGCTGATACGGCCGCAGCCGAGGTGCGTGACCGCACTTCGCGGGTGCGCAACCGTTTGCCCCAGGCCATCGAAGAGCCGGTGATCGCCAAGGTTGAAGCCGATGCCTTTCCGGTGATTTGGCTGGCTTTTTCCAGCGACACGCTCAATGCCCTGCAAATCAACGACCTGGTCAATCGCGTGGTCAAGCCGCGCCTGCAGACCGTCACGGGTGTGGCCGACGTGCGGATTTTTGGCGAACGCAAATACGCCATGCTGGTGTCGCTGGACCATGCGCGTTTGTCGTCCTACAAGCTCACGCCGCAAGACGTGGAAGACGCCATCCGCCGCAACAATCTAGAGCTGCCAGCCGGTCGCATCGAATCCCAGACCCGCGAATTCAGCGTGTCCTCGCAAACCGACTTGAATCGTCCCGGTCAGTTTGGCGAGATCGTGATTCGCAGCGTCAACGGCTTTCCCGTCAAGTTGCGCGATGTGGCGCAAATCCGCGAAGGAGCAGCCAACGACCGCAGTCTGGTGCGCCTGAACGGCCAGT
>JBIKQY010000038.1:0-12869 GCA_044349465.1 Limnohabitans sp.
ACCACAAAAGCCACCGCCATGCCATCGCGCTGGATGCTGCCTTCCTTGACCAAACCCCCGACCCGAAAGTGCCCCTCTTTGGGCGCTTCACCCGCGGCCACTTGTGTGGGCGTGAAGAAAAAAACCAAGTTGCTCTGGAAGGCGTTGAGCACAAAAAACAGCGCACCGCACAAGAGCAGCAAGCCCAGTGCGATGCCAAACAATCGCTGGTGGCGGCTTTTCATGTCGCAGTTCCTTGAGAAAAATGTGGGGGGCGGGATGCCGCAACTGGGGTGGTCACCGCGCTGCCTGGGGTTTCGGCATCCAGGGTCTGCGCGTCCATGGCCTCGCACACCGCGTCCAGCGCTTGGTGCCTACCCATGCGTGCCAGCCATACCTCCAAAGCCAGCAAGGCCGCACTCACGCCCATGCTGCCCCACACGTACACGCCATAGCCCCCCATGGCCCAAAACTCCGAAGCGCTTTGCCAAATCATGCGGCACCTCTCCATGCGCGTTGCTCACGGTGCGCCAACACCTCGGGCAGTTGCTGCACCCAAGCGGCGTGGCTGTCGCGTTCCAAAATCAAGCTGCGCACGCGCCACAAGGCGATGGCCGCCGCGTACAACCACACCGCCAAACTCATCAGCAGCATGCCGGTCAGCATGATGCTGGCCATGCGCGGCGACTGGGTGAACGACACCGACGCGCCTTGGTGCAAGGTGTTCCACCATTTGACCGAGAAGTAAATGATGGGCACGTTGACCACCCCCACCACCGCAACCAAGGCGCCTGCCCGGTCCGAGCGGCGCGGGTCTTCGATGGCCGAGGTCAAGGCGATGTAGCCCAAATACAAAAACAGCAGAATCAGCATCGAGGTCAAGCGCGCGTCCCACACCCAATAGGTGCCCCACATCGGCTTGCCCCACAAGGCCCCGGTCCACAGCGACAAAAACGCCAGCAAAGCGCCTGTGGGTGCGAGCGCCCTTGTCATCAAGCCCGACAAGCGCGTGTTGAACACCAAGCCCAATACGCTCCAAAACGCCATGGCCAGGTAAATGACCATGGCCAACCACGACACCGGCACATGGATGTAAATGATGCGGTAGGCCTGGCCCTGCTGCGCATCGGACGGCGCGACCATGAAGCCCACCCACAATCCCGCCAAAGCCAGCGCCGTGGCCAGCATCGCCAGCACAGGCCACAGGCGCCCAGCCAAGGGGTAAAAGTGTTGCGGCGCGGCGTAATGGAACAGTTGCATGTCGGGTCCTTCATTCCAGCGCCAGGCGCAAAGCCGCTGCGCATGCCCAAGGGCTGAACGCAGCTGCCACCAACAACAAAGCCAACAACACCGACACATGGGCTTGCGCGCCAAGTCCGCGCAGCTGCGCATCGACCGCACCCGCGCCAAACACCAGCACCGGCACGTACAAAGGCAAGAGCAACAGCGACTGCAGCACGCCACCGCCGCGCACCCCCAAAGTGAGGGCCGCGCCAATCGCGCCCAGCAAGGACAAGACCGGCGTGCCGATCAACAGAGTCAAGGCCAGCATGGCCAGCGCCTCTGAGCTCAACCCGTACTGCAAACCCAAGAGCGGGGACAGCAGCACCAAAGGCAGACCCGCAATCAACCAGTGCGCCGCCACTTTGGCCGACACCAGCCAGGACAGGGGCGCAGCCGACAACGCCATCTGCTCCAGGCTGCCGTCCTGGTGGTCGGCCTCAAACAAGCGGCCCAGGCTGAGCATGCTGGCCAGCAATGCCGCCACCCACAAAACCCCCGGCCCGATCTGGCGCAGCGTGTTCGGCTCGGGGCCGATGGCCAGCGGAAACAAGGCCGCCACCAACACAAAGAAAAACACCGCACCCAACCACTCGGCCTTGCGCCGCAAGGCCAGGCGCAGGTCGCGGCGCAGCACGCCGCCCATGGCCTGCCAGGGGCTGGGCAGCGGGTGCGCAAGCGCTGGGACGGTCATGGCCTGCGTGTTCATGACCGGCTCGCCTCAAGGCTCTTCTCACGGCCCATCTCACGGCCCAACTGAAGCCTTGCCCCCGGGCCTTGCAGGCCCACATCGTGGTGGCTGGTCATGACCACCGCGCCACCGGCGTCCACATGCGACTGCAACAAGGCGCGGGCCGTGGCGGTCGCTTGAGTATCCAGGCCCACCAAGGGCTCGTCCAATATCCACAGCCGCGCCGGGCTGGTGCGCAAACGTGCCAAAGCCACACCTTGCCGCTGGCCTTGCGACAAGACCCGCACGGGCAAGTGGGCACGGCTTTGCAGGCCTTGGGCGGCCAGCGCTTGCAGCGCCTGCTGGCGACTGAGCGCCAAGCCGCTGACTTGGGCATCCACACACAGGTTTTCACAAGCAGTGAGGTCGGGCTTGAGGCCCAAGGCGTGGCCGATGTAATGCAGCACCGAACGGTCTGGGCGCGAAATTGGGGACTGCGAGGAAGAAGGCCAAAGCACCTGGCCGCGTGCAGCCGGAGACAGGCCGCACAGGATGCGCAGCAAACTGGTCTTGCCACAGCCGTTGCCGCCTTCAATGTGCAACCAACTGCCCGCAGGCACGGAAAAGCTCACGCCCTCGAACAAGGTCCGCTGGGCCTTTTGGCAGGCCAGGTCCATCGCAGTGAGCACCCAAGACGCCATAAAAAGGCTTTCCGGTCGGTTGAAGACAAGGCAAAGTGTAACGATGGATTGACACTTTGTGTATTGAAAGCCTTGATTCAGACTGGTAAATCAGGGTATGCCCTGAGTTTGAGGCTGGAAAGGGACGCAAAAAAACCGCCCGAGGGCGGTTTTTGGAGGCCTCAGCAGGGTTTAGCCTGCCGTTGCTTGGCGCATCAGGCCTTTTTGGCCCAAGCCGAGCACCAGCCTTTGGCGGCCACTTGCTTGCCTGCAAACAAGGGGCAACCGCCCGCTGCCGCACCGGCTTTGGCTTGGAACAAAGCGCAGTTGGCGCAATTGTTACCCGCAGCGAACTTGGGGTTCTTGGCTTTGTCGACCTTGGTGCCATCGGCCTTGTAAGCCAAGCCCACAGCTTGTGGGTCTTTTTCATCGACCATGGCTTGGGCGGAGGCTTCGCTCACGGCCATGACGGCGGTGGCAGCGGTGGCCACTTGCATCATGAAGACGCGGCGGGTGGAAGGGGTGGATGTGAAACGGGACATGCAGAACTCCTCGAAGGGTATGTCAAAAATTACTGAACAGTTTATTGTGCGCCACTTCAGTCACTTTGTCTTGCGGCCCGAGATACTTGAGCAAAACACACAGGAAAGCCCTGGTTTATGAATGTCAACCGCATTGGACATGCCCATGTCAGAATGCGGCAAACTTTCATATCTCTTTCGCAAAGGTTTTGACATGCTACAACTGCTGATCGGCTTGGGCCTCTTTCTGGGCATTCATTCATTGCAAAGTCTGGCCCCGCAGGTGCGCCAAAACAGCATGGCACGCTGGGGTCCGCTGGGTTTCAAGGCGGTTTATGCGGCGGTTGCCGTGCTCGGGCTTTACCTGCTGGTGCAAGGCTACAGCCAAGCGCGCCTCGATCCGGTGGTGCTGTGGACGCCACCTCGCGGCATGCAGCACGCCACGATTTTGCTGATGTGGGTGGCCATGGTCTTGTTGGTGGCCACGTATGTGCCCGGCAACCAAATCAAGGCCAAACTGCGCCACCCCATGACCTTGTCGGTCAAGGTCTGGGCGCTCGGCCATTTGTTGTCCAACGGCAACTTGCCGGATGTCTTGCTGTTCGGCGGCTTTCTCGTTTGGTCGGTGCTGGTGTTCCGCGCGGCCCGCAAGCGGGACCGCCAAAACCTGCACTCTGCGCCCGATGGCAAACTGCTGGGCACTTTGCTGGCGGTGGTGGTGGGCACCGGCGTATGGGCAGCTTTCCTGATGGGTGGTCTGCATGTTTGGCTGGTCGGTGTGATGCCCTTCACACGGGCTGGTGGCTAACGGCTCCTGCGAACGGGTCCTGCCCCACGAAGCCTCCACGCAAAAATCTGACATCAAGTGTAAATTTAACTTGACACTTTGCCGCGTCTTTTGGATGATGGGCTGAGAACAGTTTTGCGGAACGCCCCATGGCATTGACCTTCCCTTTTGCGGCCATCGTTGGTCAAGATGAAATGACCCTCGCCATCCAGGTGGTGGCTGTGGACCCGTCCATTGGCGGCGTGCTGGTGCTCGGTGACCGGGGCACCGGCAAATCGACCGCCGTGCGAGCTCTGGCCGACCTGCTGCCGCCCATCCAGGTGGTCAAAGGCTGCCCTTACCGCTGCGACCCGGCCAAACCCGCAGGCAGCTGCCCCGTCTGCCAAGCCCGTGACCCCAAAAGCAAAGTCGTGACCGAGCGCCAAAGCGTGGCCGTGGTCGACCTGCCTTTGGGCGCGACCGAGGACCGCGTGGTCGGTGCGCTCGATCTGGAAAAAGCCTTGTCACAAGGCATCAAATCTTTCGCGCCTGGCCTGCTGGCGCAAGCGCACCGGGGCTTTTTGTACATCGACGAGGTCAACCTGCTCGACGACCATTTGGTGGACCTGTTGATCGACGTGGCCGCCTCGGGCGAAAACCTGGTCGAGCGTGAAGGCCTGAGCGTGCGCCACCCCGCCCGCTTTGTGCTGGTGGGCAGCGGCAACCCCGAAGAGGGCGAGCTGCGCCCGCAACTGCTGGACCGTTTTGGCCTGTCGGTGCAGGTGCGCACGCCGCAAGACCTGGCGCTGCGCGTGAGCATCATCAAGCGCCGCGATGCCTTCGACAAAGACCCGGCCGCCTTCAAGGCGCTGTGGCACAAGGATAACCAGAAGCTGCAAAAGCGCATCCTCAAAGCGCGTGAGCTGCTGGACCACGTAGAAGTGAGTGACGACATGCTGATGCTGTGCGCTCGTTTGTGCCAGCAACTGGGCACCGACGGCCTGCGCGCCGAGCTCACGCTGCTGCGCGCCACCCGGGCGTTCGCCGCGCTGCAAGGCCACAAGGCCGTCAAGCCCGAACACCTGCAGAGCATGGCCCCACTGGCCCTGCGCCACCGCCTGCGCCGCAACCCGCTGGACGACACCGACTCGGGCGCGCGCGTGCAGCGCAGCGTGCAAGAAGTGCTTGCCGCCTGACAGGGCCTGCGCGCATGACCCGCGAAGCCCCACCACCATCCACGCCTTCGGACCCGCTGGAGCGCTGGCACGATGCGCTGACGGCGCTGCAGCTGCTGCAAATCGACCCCCACGGTTTTGGCGGCGTGTGCCTGCGCGCACCGCACGGCCCGGTGCGCGAGCGCTGGCTGCAAGCGCTGGCTGATCTGGGTCTGGGCTTGGTCAAAGTGCCCGGATCGGTGGACAGTGAGCGGCTGCTGGGCGGCATCGACCTGGCCCACACACTGCAAACCGGCCAGCTGCACCTGCAAGCGGGCTTGCTGCAACAAGCCAACCAAGGCCTGGTGTGCTTGCCCATGGCCGAGCGCCTGTCACCCGCCCTGCTCGCGCCTTTGGTGCAAGCCCTGGAGCAAGGCCAGGTGCCCCCCACCCGCCACAACGCAGAACCCACACTCACCCGCTTTGGCGTGGTGGCGCTGGACGAATCTTTGCCCGACGAACCGGGCGTTGGCGCGGCACTGGCCGAGCGCCTGGGCGTGTGGCTGGACCTGAACGAACTCTCGCCCAGCGACATCCACGCGGCGTGGCAGGGCGACAGCGAATCGGACGGCCTGCAGATCCGTCTCAGCCCCGGCGCTTTGGCCCGCGCCCGCGAACAGCTGCCCCAAGTGCAAGCGAGCGACGAACACATGCAAGCGCTGTGCGCCGCCGCTTTGGGCCTGGGCATTGGCTCTTTGCGCGTGCCCAGCTTGGCGCTGCGTGTGGCCTGCGGCCATGCGGCGCTGAACGGTCGCAGCACGCTGGACGCCGACGACCTGGGCTTTGCCGCGCGCTGCGTGCTGGCGCCCCGCGCTACACAGTGGCCAGCCGAGCCTTCTGAACAAGAATCAGAGCCTGCGCCACCGGAAGACGCATCACCGCCACCAGAGCCGCCTGAACCCCCAGAAAACTCTGATGAAGCACCTGACAACGACGCTGAAAAAGACAAGGACCCACCACCCGAACAGAACGCCGAACCGAGTGCCGAAGACCTGCAAGAAATGATGGTCGCCGCCGCCCTGGCCAGCTTGCCACCGCACATGCTCGACGCACTGATGACACGCCAAGGCGCGGCCAGCCACAACACCTCGGGCCGCAGCGGCCAAACCCGGACCGGTTCGCAGCGCGGCCGCCCCCTGCCCCCACGCCCGGGCCGCCCCGGCGGTCAGGCGCGCCTGCATGTGCTGGCCACCTTGCGCGCGGCCGCGCCCAAGCAGCGTTTGCGGCAAGCGCACAGCACAGGCCGCGTGGCGATCCGCGCCGAAGACTTCCACATCCAGCGCTACCAGCAGCGCGCCTCCAGTTGCCTGATCCTGGCGCTCGACGCTTCGGGCTCGGCCGCTTTGCAGCGCTTGGCCGAGGCCAAAGGGGCAGTCGAGTTGCTGCTGCAACAGTCTTATGCCCGACGCGACAGCGTGTGCATCGTGGCCTTCCGGGGTGCGCAGGCGCAGCTGCTGCTGCCGATGACGCGTTCGCTGGTGCGCGCCAAACGCGCCATGACCGGCCTGCCCGGTGGCGGCGGCACGCCCTTGGCCCTGGCCCTCAAAATGGCGCACGAACAAGCCGCGCAACTGCAGCGCCAAGGCGTCACACCCATCCTGGTGGTGCTGAGCGACGGCCGCGCCAACGTGACGCTGCAAGGCCTGGGCGGCCGCGCCCAAGCGCAACTGGACGCGCAAAGCTGGGGCCAGCAGTGGCGCGACAGCGGCCACCGCGCCTTGTGGATCGACACGTCAATGCACCCCGACGCGCAAGCGCAGCAACTGGCCAGCACCATGGGCGCAAGTTACCTGCCCATGCCGCAGGTCCAGTCCCAGCGCATGGCCCACGCCATCGAGCGGGTGCGCAGCCCCGGCGCGTGAAACGCCTGAGCAACCCGCACCGATTCCACAAGCCGACACACCGAGCCCCGCTCCGGACTGTCCACATTCGCCACACCCCCATGTTTGAAAGCTTTTACCCCGGCATGGCTTGGTCAGCGCACCGAGCACATTGGCCACACACTGCGCACAGCCGCTTTGTGCAAGCGGGTGGCATCCACTGGCATGTGCAACAAATGGGCCAAGGCCCGTGCATGTTGCTGCTGCACGGCACCGGCTCGGGCAACTTCAGCTGGCGTGGCCTCATGCCTGCGCTGGCCCAGCACTTCACCGTGGTCGCGCCCGACCTGCCCGGCCACGCATTTAGCAGCCGAGGCCCCGAAGGCGGGCTGTCGCTGCCCGGCATGTCAGAGGGCTTGCGGGCCTTGATGCTGCAACTGCAACTCACGCCGCAGGTGATCGTGGGCCACTCGGCGGGCGCGGCGATTGCAGCGCACATGGCGCTGCACTTTGGCAGCGCCTCGCGCAGCACCCTGATCGGCCTGAACCCGGCCTGGTTGCCCTTGCCAGGCGTGGCGTCGTGGCTGTTCGGCCCGGCGGCCAAACTGGCGGCACTCAACCCGCTCTCAGCCTGGGCCACCGCCAAGCTGGCTGCCAAACCCGGTGCGGTGGCCGAGTGGATTGGCCGCACCGGCTCCACGCTCGACGCGCAAGGGATCGATCTTTACACCCGCGTGCTGAGCGACTCGGGCCATGTGCACGGCGTGCTGTCAATGATGGCGGCCTGGCGTCTCAAGCCCCTGGCCGCCCGCCTGCACGAGGTCCGCAACCCGGTGTTCATGCACATCGGCGCGCAAGACCAAACCGTGCCACCTGCTTTGGCCGAGGAAGCCTGCCAGCGCTTGCCGCAAGCGCGCTCACACCTGCAACCCGGTCTGGGCCATCTGGCCCACGAACAGGACCCTGCCGGCACGGCCAGGCATATTCTGCGTTGGTGCGGTGTGAACCCTGTGGAAGCTGAGTCAAGCGCAGGGCACAAGGCCTGTTAACGCAAAAACTCAGCCACCGCTTTCAACGACAGCTCAGCCGCTTCTTCCTGCGGCAAATGCCCCACTTGGGGCCACGACACCAAGCGGCTGCCCGGGATGGCCTGCAGGTAATCGCGGGCGTTGCTGATGGGGATCATGGCATCGGCCTCGCCCCACACCAACAAAGTGGGCGCTTTGATTTGACGCAGCAGCGGCTCGGGCTCTTGCAGCACGGCTTGCGCCAAACGATCGAGCATGGCCTGTCGCGCGCCGGGGGCCAAAATCAAATCGTGGTAGCGCGTGGTCACGGCATCGGTGAGCGACTCGGGCCGGGCATAGGCCGCTTGCAGGTTCATGCGCAGCAAGGGCTTGGGCAACACATGGCGCATCAGGCTCAAGCTCGCGGGCACGTCCATGGTCTTGCCGTACTCAAAGCCAAAACTGGCGAAACCATCGGGGGCCACCAGCACCAGTTTGTCGATGCGCTCGGGGAACTGGGCTGCAAAAGTCCAGGCGATGCGCCCGCCCATGGAGTGGCCCACCAGGCTGGCACGCGGCAAGCCCAAATCGTCCAACAAAGCCTTCAGCAGTTGCAAGCTGCGCCCGTCGCGGTAGTCGTGCGCTGGGTCGGGCGGGCTCAGGCCGCTGCCGGGCAGGTCGATGCGCACCACCCGGTGCGTGGCGGCCAAGCCCTCAGCCCAGACGTCCCAAGTCTGCAAACTCGCGCCAAAGCCGTGCAGCAAAACCACTGCCGGGGCATCAGACTGCGCCGCTGACGCGCTACCCGGCGCGGCACCGGGCCGTCCGCTGTCGCGCACATGCAACTGCCACGGCCCGACTTGGCGCATGTCGGCCGGAGCCACCAAATAGCGCGCCTCCAAAGTGGCGCGCGGCACATCGGGCGTCCACAGCCAAAAGGACAGCAGCGTCAAAGCGGTCAGCGCCAGCACGAGTCCAGGCCTCTTCATGCGGCGCAGGCCGCGCGCATGCGATTGGCCATGGCTAGATGGCGAACATCAGCAACAACACCATCTGCAGACCATAGATGATCATCAGGCCCAATTTGTAGGTGTCGCGCAAAGTATCCGACAGGCGCTGCATCCGGCGATCCAGCCACCAGTAGGCCGCGCCGCACAAACCGGTCATCAGCAAGAAAATAGTGGCCATGAGGGAGGGGGGCATGGTTCGGCTCCTGTTCTGTTTGATCGTTCAGATCTGCGCGCCGAAAGGCCCATTGAGCAACACGGTCTGCACATTCAGCACGGTGGCGATGCTGACCCAGACCCAGTAGGTGATGAGCAGCAAACTGGCCCAGCGCGACAAACGCCACAGGCCCATGATCAGCGCGAGGATGGACAGCCACAGGAACACCACCTCGAAAAGCGCCCAGTCCGGGCGCTGGAGCTTGAAGTACAGCGCACTCCACACGATGTTGAGCACGGCATTCACGCCAAACAGCACCAGCACACGGTGGCGCAAGACTGGCGTATCTGCCGCCTGCCAGGCCAACCAGGCACTGATGGCGCACAACGTGAAGATGGAGCTCCAGATCACGCCAAATGCGGCATCGGGCGGTTTCCAGGACGGATGCTTGAGCGCAAAGTACCAAGGCCCCAAATCGGTCAGGGCCGCGCCGATACCGGCCGTGGCATAACTCAGCGCAAAAGCCAGGAGCAATGCCAGCAGAGACGCCTTGTTCTTGCGCCCCATGCTTGACATCAGCAAAGCGTGCTCTGGGTGCTGAATCACACGGTCCTCAAGTGCGTGCCAGGCCCAACAGGTGGGCCATGTCTTTGAAGAAGATGCGCACATGGGCCATCGGGTCCTTGCGCGCCAATTCCTTGTTCATGTAGGACTCAAAGGTCAGGCGCTGCACGTCGCGGTCTTCGCAGATCTTGACGAACTTTTCGCGGCGTTTGTCGTTTTGGTACCAGAAGTACTGCATCACGCCCAAGATCCAGAACACGCGGCCATGCTGCTTCATGAAGCTCTTGCGGCCTTGTTTCAGGCAAGCGCTGTTGCCGGTTTTGAGCGCCTCATGGGCGGCCTTGGCCACGCGACGGGCACAGTCCATGGCGTAGTAAATGCCCTCGCCCGACGACGGGGCCACCACACCAGCGGCGTCACCAATCACCACCACGTCGCGGCCGTTGTCCCATTGAGGCAAGGGTTTGAGCGGGATGGGCGCGCCTTCGCGGCGCAAAGTGGGTGCGTGGGTCAGGCCCGCTATTTCTCGCAAACGCGCCGTGGCGCTGCGCAGCGAATAACCTTTGTCGGCGCTGCCCATGCCAACGCTCATGGTCTTGCCGTGCGGAAAGACCCACCCATAAAAGTCGGGCGAAACCTCGCCTTGGTAATACACGTCGCAACGGGCCGCGTCGTAGCCGGGCTGGCCCACTGGCGACTCGATGATCTCGTGGTACGCAAAAACATACTTGGTTTTGTGCGCATTGGGAATGGCCTGACGTGCCACTTCCGAGCGCGCCCCGTCGGCCCCCACCACCATGCGGGTAGACACCTTGACCGGCTGGGCGTGCTCCAGCGCTGCGTGTTCTTTGGGCGTGACCGGGGTGTAGTGCACCCAGAGCTTTCCGCTGTCGTCATGTTGCAACTTGTCAAAAATCGCTTGGCAGCGCACCGCACCCGACTGGGCAGCGCGCTCGCGCAAATACTCGTCGAATTCGTCGCGGTCCACCATGCCCACAAAGCCATTGTCGATGGGAATATCGACCTTGTTGTCTGTGGGCGAAATCATGCGGGCGCAACGCACCTTGGCCACCAACAGGTGATCGGGGATGTCGAAATCTTTGATGAGGCGCGGCGGGATCGCGCCGCCGCAGGGTTTGGTGCGGCCCTGGCGGTCGAGCAGCAAAACGCGCCAGCCTTGGCGCACCAAATCGTGTGCAGCGGTGGCCCCAGAAGGCCCTCCGCCCACCACCACAAAGTCGTAATCTGTTTGGTTCATGAGCTTGACCCACCTTTGAGCAATACGGGACCGTCAAAACGCAAAGGCGCTCGCTGCATTGCTGGTCCGGTGCGCAGGCGCATAGCCACCGCTGCCGAGACCGCAAACATGAGCGCTTGCATGCCAAACACGGCTGCGTAGGCCGTGCGTTGTTCCCCCAACAAGGCGTGGGCCAGGTCGCTGGCCGCAGTGCCCAGCAATCCACCCAAACCAAAGGCCGCCGCTTGCGCCGCGCCCCACAAACCCATGCGCGTGCCTTCGCGGCCCCTACCGCTGCCGTCCGCACCCTCACCGGCCAGGCGCATCATGGTGGCGATGGCTGCGATGGAAAACGCGCCATTGGCCACTCCGAGAAAAACCACATTGGCTTTGAGTGGCCATTCCGCCGACAAGGCCGAGCTGACCAAGCCCACCGTGGCCAACGCCGACACCAGGCAGCCGCCCACCATCCAGGCCTGTACCGAGCCCAAGCGCCCTGCCACCCAGCGCGAACCAGCGCCAGCCACCGCCAGCATGCCGATCAACACGCCCATGTGGTGCCAGCCCGACAGCTGCGTGGTCTGCCCCGGCGTGAAGCCATGCACTGCGCCCGCAAAAGGCTCCAGAATCAAATCCTGCGCGCTGTAGGCCAGCATGGACATGAACACAAACACGGTGAAAGTGCGCGCCGCAGGCTCTGCCCAGACCTCTTGGAAAGCCTCTTTGAAATTTTGCTTTTGCAGGCGCTCGTTGCCCGTGCTGGGGGCCACAGCCAAGCTGGGGTCGCCGTCTTTTTCGAGGCCCCACAAACACAAGGCCGTGATGAGTGCGGTGATCAGGCTGAGCCCTGCTGAGACCTGCAGCAGCACCTGCGGGCTGTAGGGGTCGATCAGCTTGCCCACCACACCGGCAGTGACCGCAAAGCCCACGATCATCATCAGCCAGACGGTGGTGGCAGCCGGTGCGCGTCGCTCATCGGGCACACGCTTGGCCATCAAGGCCAGCAGCGAGGTGCCGCAAGCGCTCACGCCCAAACCAATCAGGCTGAAGGACAGCCAAGCCAGCAAAGCGCCATAAAAAGGCTCTTGGGCCATCCACACCGTGGCCCATGCGGCCATCACGCCGCCCACGCCCAGCACCAACATGCCGCCCATCATCCAAGGGGTGCTGCGCCGCCCCTTGTCAGCGCCAAATCCCATGCGCGGGCGCACCATTTGCACCGCGTAATGCCAAGCCACCAAAAAACCCGGCAGCAAGGCGGGCAGCGCCAACTCGACCACCATGATGCGATTGAGCGTGGACGTGGTCACCACCACCACCGCGCCCAAACAGGCCTGAATCAAACCCAAGCGGATGATCTGAAGCCAGCCAAACATGCCTGAATTCAAGGGCGTGCTCATACAATCCCCGCCGATGATTGAAGCAGGCTGAGCTGGCGCAAGCCCCAAGCACTGACCATCATGCCGCTGACAAACAGCGGCACGCCAAAGGCCGACACGTGCAAAGCACGCGCCACCGGTTGGCGCAAAAACTTGGCCATCAAGGGCCACTGCGCAAGCGCCAAAACCAAAACAGCCATGGCGTGCCATGGCAGCTGCCAGTTCAGCAGCAAAGCCGCCACCGCCACTTGCGGCACCAGCATGAACACGCAGGCCATGCGCGCTGCGCCATGCGCACCCAGCTGCACCGGCAGCGAGGCCACACCCATGCGGCGGTCGCCCTCAATGGCTTTGAAATCGTTGAGCGTCATGATGCCGTGCGCCCCCACGCTGTAGAGCAGCGCCAACGCCACCGAATAGGGGCCAGGCCAAGCCCCGCCCAACATGACGGCCGTGCCGGTCAGCCAGGCCAGGCCTTCGTAACTCAGGGCGCAAGCCGCATTGCCCCACCAGCCGTTGTTTTTAAGGCGAACGGGCGGCGCGCTGTAGGCCCATGACAGCGCAATGGCCAATGCGCAGGCCGCAAA
>JBIKQY010000039.1:0-12868 GCA_044349465.1 Limnohabitans sp.
TGGAAGCCCTGGCACGTTTTTGCCAAGCCAACGGCCACCTGCTGAACATTGAAATCAAACCCACCCCAGGCACCGAGGCCGCCACGGGTGAGGCCGTGGCGCGTCTGGCCGAGCAACTTTGGCAAGGCGCGGCAGTGCCGCCACTCTTGACTTCATTCAAACCCGATGCTTTGGCGGCCGCACAAACAGCGGCACCCAAACTGCCACGCGGATTGCTGATCGACACGCTGTGGGAGGGCTGGTTTGAAAAAGCTCAAGAATTAGGATGCGTGGCCGTGGTCGCCAACTACGCCCTGTGGGACGCGGCCACCGTGGCCCAAGTCCACGGCGCAGGCATGCGGTGCCTGAGCTACACCGTCAACGACGACTGGGCCGCCAAGCACCTGCTGGCTCTGGGCACCGACGGCATCATCACCGACCGGGTGGATGTGTTCAGCCCAGCCTGAGTACCCCTTAATCGAGCTTGGCCCCCGACTTCTGAACCACGGCCGCCCAGCGCGGCATCTCAGAGGTCAAGAATTTCGCAAAGTCATCGGCCCCCAAATAGGCTGGATCCGCCCCTTGCGCCACCATGCGCTGACGGATATCCGCTTGGTTCATCACGGCCTTGAAGGCGTCGCTGAGCTTGTTCACCACGTCTTTGGGTGTGCCTGCAGGGGCCAAAAAGCCATAAAAGCCCACCACCTCAAAATTTTTGATGCCGGTTTCCATCACGGTGGGGATGTCGGGCAGGGCTGGGTTGCGTTCACGGCTGGTCACGGCCAACGCACGAACTTTGCCTTGCTTGTGGTACTGCGCTGCTTGCGGAATGCTCTCGGCCATGAACTGGACTTGCCCCGCCATCAGGTCGGTGAAAGCGGGTGCACTTCCCCGATAAGGAATGTGGACCATGAACAGCCCTGTGGCCGACTTGAACATTTCAGGCACCAGGTGGCTGCTGCCGCCGTTGCCCGCCGAGCCGTAGTTGATCTGGCCGGGTCGGTCTTTGGCATAGGCCACAAACTCCTGCAGGGTATTGACCGGCACTTTGGGGTTGACCATCAAGGCCAGTGGCTGCATGGCCGTTCGGGCCACTGGCACAAAATCACGCAAGGTGCTGTAAGGCAGCTTGGTGTACAGCGCCGGGTTGATGACCATGACCCCGGTGTTGGCCAGCATGAGCGTGTGGCCATCAGGCGCAGAGCGCATCACCTCTTGCGCACCCACAGTGCCACCTGCTCCAGCTTTGTAATCCACCAAAATAGGCTGGCCGAGCTGGGCCTGAAGCCGGTCGGTCAGTAAGCGGGCGTGCTGATCGAGCGGCCCGCCCGCTGGAAAACCCATCACCACCCGGATCGGCTTGGTGGGGAAGGCCCAAGCACTGCCCAGGGTCAGTGCCAAACTCAGCCCACTCAAGGCCAGCCAAGCACGGCGTTTCATTTCGGTCATGTTCATCTCCCTTGAAGTTTTTCGTAGACATGAGGCAGTTTGTGCCTCATCCTATTTTCTGGCCCAACCACGGTGCATGGCCCATTCGAGGGTGGCGGCCACCAGCACCAAAGCCATGTAGGTGCTCATTTTCCCGTCTTGGCCATGCAGCCACAAACCGACCAGCAGAACGAGCAGACCGCTCACGGCATGGACAAACATGCGGCGGCGCATCGGCCTTGCGCTCGGCCCCATGACCCAGCGACCGGCCCAAGGCATGAAAAGTGCCATGGCCAAGGCGGGCATCACAAAACCCCAAAGGTGCAAGACCAACAAGCCAAACGTCATGAGACCTCGATTTTTCCAGGCGGCCCTGCCCTTGTGACAGTCCATATCCTGCAAATTGTGCCTTGAAAATCACGTCAATTTTCAAACCTTCGATTTGTGTCAAGCAAAGTTGACAGGTCGTGCCTATAATGCCCCTCATGGCTGTATGGACCTTGGGTTTGAACCACACCACTGCACCGCTGGATCTGCGCGGTCGGTTTGCGTTCGCCGTGGACAAACTGGTCCCCACCCTGCAAGGTCTGCGGCGTGACCTGTCCCAACGCATTGCACAAGAGCCCGAAGCGGCTATTTTGTCGACCTGCAACCGCACCGAAATTTATTGCGCTGCCGACCAGGCCGCCACCAACGACACCTTGCGCTGGTTGGCCCAAACCGGTGGGGTGAGTGCTTCCGAACTTCATGCCCACACCTATTTACTCGAAGGCAACGAAGCCGCCCGCCATGCGTTTCGCGTGGCCAGCGGGCTGGACTCCATGGTCTTGGGCGAGGCCCAAATTCTGGGCCAGCTCAAAGACGCTGTGCGCGCCGCCGAACAAGCCGGCGCTTTGGGCAGCACGCTGAACCAACTGTTCCAGCGCAGCTTCGCTGTGGCCAAGGAAGTGCGAAGCTCCACCGAAATCGGGGCCCACTCCATCAGCATGGCCGCCGCCTCGGTGCGCCTGGCCAGCCAGTTGTTTGAAAACCTGCAAGACATCCGCATCCTGTTTGTCGGTGCGGGCGAAATGAACGAGTTGGTGGCCACCCACTTTGCAGCCAAGCAGCCCAAAGGCATGGTGATCGCCAACCGCAGCCTGGACCGCGCCGAATTGCTGGCCCACCGCTTTGGGGCCGATGTCATGCCCCTGGCCGACCTGCCCGAGCGCTTGCACGAATTCGACGCCGTCATCAGCTGCACCGCCAGCACCCTGCCCCTGATTGGCTTGGGCGCGGTCGAGCGGGCTCTGAAAAAACGCAAGCACCGTCCCATGTTCATGGTCGATTTGGCCGTGCCGCGCGACATTGAACCCGAAGTCAAGTCGCTGGAAGACGTCTACCTCTACACCGTGGACGACCTGGCCAGCGTGGTGCAAACCGGCCAAGCCCACCGCCAAGCGGCCGTTGCCGAAGCCGAGGTCATCATCGACGCGGGCGTGCAAAGCTTCATGAACTGGATGGGCCAGCGGTGCGCGGTGCCTCTGATCCAACAGCTGCAAAACCAGGCCGATGCCTGGCGCGAAGCCGAGATGGCCCGCGCCCGCAAATTGCTTGCCCGGGGCGACGACCCGATCGCCGTGATGGAGGCCTTGTCCAAGGGCCTGACCCAAAAAATGCTGCATGGTGCTTTGGCAGAGCTGCGCGGCGCACCGCCAGAACTGCGAGAGCAGAGCATGCAAACGGTGCAGCGCGTTTTCTTGCGCAAAGAGCGCTAGCGACGCCTGTCTTGAGCCGTGGCCTTGGCGCCCAACCGGCACCTTGGCACCCCACCAGACCCCCCTTGCATTAGCTCGTTGCCAACGGGCCTCCGCGAAGCACCGACCGCGATCAGACCGCCCCCATGAAACCCTTCCTCATCCAACAGCTCGAGCGCTACGCATTGCGCTTGACCGAATTGGACTTTCTGCTGTCCCGCGAAGACATCATGGCTGACATGACGCAGTTCCTGAAGCTCTCAAGGGAACACGCCGAAGTCAGCGCCGTGGCCTCGCGCTTTGCCCGGTTTCAGCAGCGCAGCGCCGATCTGGCCACAGCCCAAACCATGTTGGATGACGAAGACATGCGCGAGATGGCCGAAGAAGAAGCGGCCAGCGCCAGCGCCGAGCTGCAAAGCCTGGCAGCCGAGCTTCAGCGCATGCTTTTGCCCAAAGACCCCGACGATGCCCGCCCTGCTTTTGTGGAAATTCGCGCAGGCACCGGCGGCGACGAATCAGCCTTGTTTGCGGGCGACTTGCTGCGCATGTACACCCGCTTTGCCGAAAGCCAAGGCTGGCGTTGCGAGATCGTGTCTGAATCGGTGAGCGAGCTGGGCGGGTACAAGGAAGTCGTGGTGCGCATCGAAGGCGAGCAGGTTTACGGCGCACTCAAGTTTGAGTCGGGCGGCCACCGGGTGCAGCGCGTGCCCGCCACAGAAACCCAAGGCCGCATCCACACCAGCGCCTGCACCGTGGCGGTGCTGGCCGAGCCGGACGAAGCCGAAGCGATCAAGATCAACCCGTCAGACTTGCGCATTGACACCTACCGCGCCAGCGGTGCGGGCGGGCAGCACATCAACAAGACCGATTCGGCGGTGCGCATCACCCACTTGCCCACCGGCATCGTGGCCGAATGCCAGGACGGCCGCAGTCAACACAGCAACAAGGCGCAGGCCCTGAAGGTACTCACGGCGCGCATTCAGGAAAAAGACCGATCTGAACGTGCCGCCAAAGACGCCGCTGAGCGCAAAAGCCTGATCGGCAGCGGCGACCGCTCGGACCGCATCCGCACCTACAACTTCCCGCAAGGGCGCCTGAGTGACCACCGCATCAACCTCACGCTGTACAAGCTGCTCACCATCATGGAAGGCGATTTGAAAGACGTGATCGATGCCCTCCAGGCTTATGAAGCCGCAGAGCAGCTGGCGGCGCTGGAGATTGGGGCGACTGCGTGACGGACCCGCACGCCAGCCCCAGCGTGGCCGAATGCCTGCAACAAGCCTTGAGACAAGGCCTGGCCCGGGTGGACGCACAAATTCTCTTGCTGCACGCCCTGGCGCGCCCGCTGCATGACCGCGCCTGGCTGCTGGCCCACGACACGGATCTGTTGACCGAGGCGCAACAACACAGCTGGGGCCAAGCCCTGCAACGGCGCCTGCAGGGCGAGCCGGTGGCCTACATCACCAGGCGCAAAGACTTTTTTGGCCTCACGCTGAACGTGGACGCCCGCGTGCTGGACCCGCGCCCCGACACGGAAATCCTGGTCGAATGGGCGTTGGAATTGCTGCCTGCGGGCCAGCCAGCCCGCGTGCTGGACCTGGGCACCGGCAGCGGGGCTGTGGCGCTGGCCCTGCAGCACCAGCGCCCTGCCGCACAGGTGACGGCGGTGGACGCCAGTGCCGACGCTTTGGCCGTGGCCAGCGCCAACGCCCTGCGGCTGAATTTGCCGGTGCAGTGCGTGCTGAGCCACTGGATGGACGCAGTACCGGGCCAGTTTGAGCTGATCGTCTCGAACCCGCCCTATGTGGCCGAAGGCGACCCGCATCTGGCTGACCTGACCCATGAGCCTCTGCAGGCCCTGACCAGCGGTGCGGATGGCCTGGATGACATCCGCCAGATCATTGCCCAAGCACCCAGCCGAATGGCCCCCGGCGGCTGGTTGCTGCTGGAACACGGCTGGGACCAAGCAGCCCCGGTGCAGGCCTTGCTGCGCGAAGCCGGTTTTGTGCAGGTGCAGTCGCGCCGCGATTTGGGCGATATTGAACGGTGCACCGGTGGAATGCTGCCTGCGTGACGCGTTCATGAGACATTGACAGGGTCAAACCCCTCCATACAATGTATGCATGATCCAGTTTGAATGGGACCCGCCCAAGGCGGCAACCAACCTCAAAAAACACCAGGTCTCTTTTGAAGAAGCCAAGTCTGTTTTTTATGACGAATTTGCAATTCAGTTCTTCGATGAAGACCATTCATCGGCTGAAGACAGGTTCCTGATGTTGGGCCTGAGCTCGGAAGCCAGATTGCTCCTCGTGTGCCATTGCGAACGAGAACAAGGCGAGGTGATTCGCATCATCTCCGCTCGCAAAGCAACCAAGCGCGAAAGCGCTTTTTACCCAGGTGGCTGATATGAAAACCGAATACGACCTTTCCAAATTGACTTCCCGCAAAAACCCATACGCTTCCAAACTCAAAAAATCCGTCACCATGCGCTTGTCCGAAGATGTCGTGGCGTATTTCAAAGGCATGTCCGAAGAAGCAGGCGTCCCCTACCAAAGCCTCATCAACTTGTACCTGCGCGACTGTCTGGCCAACCACCGCAAAGTCCAAATCAAGTGGCCTGAAGCGGTGTAAGCACTTCCAGCCTGCATCCTCACGAAACTGCAGGTCTTTTTTCGGGGCGATAATTCTCCCCATTCGAAATCAGCACCATTTGGAGAACTGACCATGAGCGACACCCAACAACGCATCGACGAAATCGTCAAAGGCAACGAGATCACCCTGTTCATGAAAGGCAACGCCAGCTTTCCCATGTGCGGATTCTCCGGCCGAGCCATCCAGATCCTCAAAGCCGTGGGCGTGGACCCCAAGACGGTCAAAACCGTGAACGTGCTGGACGATGCCGAAATCCGCCAAGGCATCAAGGAATACAGCAACTGGCCCACCATCCCCCAGCTCTACGTCAAGGGCGAATTCATCGGCGGCTCGGACATCATGATGGAAATGTACGAGTCGGGTGAACTCCAGCAAGTGATCAACGGCCAGGCCTGATCGGCCAAGGGCTGCGGCCCTGCCAACCCGAACAGCCACCCACTCGGGTGGCTTTTTTGATCTCCATCCCGCCTCAATCCACCGATTGCAGCCAGCCGCGCTGCGCCGCTTGAACGGCCTGCGGATAAACGATCTGTCCGCGTGAACCGTTGTAACGGCCCAGCGCCATGAAGGTGTCGCCCTGTTCCCGGTCCAGGTAGTGGCGCAGGATGACGCAGCCAAAACGCAGATTGGTCTGCATGTGGAACAAGCGGCTGTCGTCGCCATCGCCGATCAGGCGCGCCCAAAATGGCATGACCTGCATGTAGCCGCGTGCCCCCGCACTGGAAATGGCGTATTTGCGAAACGCGCTTTCGACCTGCACCACGCCCAGCACCAGCGACAGCGGCAGGCCTGCACGGCGGGCTTCGTACCAAAGGGTTTGCAAGAACTCTTGCCGCTCGGTGGGGTGTTTTTTGTAGCGCGTCAACCGTTGGCTGCTCGCCGTTTGCCATTGGGCATAGGCCTGTTGATCTGCGGCAGTGGGCAACAGGGGCTCAGGGGGAGCTGCCGCTGCCACAGCCGCACTCAGGGCCGAACGCACGGCGTGCGACAGGGGCTCTTCAATTTGCCGTCCGGCTTGCGCCAGACCGACGGGCAAAAAAGTCCCACACAGACTGAGCAAACAAGCCCGGCGGCTGGGTAAGACCGGGCGAGTCATGGGCCTGGGGGGGCGGATCAGGGGGCCAAACGCCCCTTGAGGTGGCCCAAGATGTCTGCAACAGCGACTTTGCTGGACTCGGCATCGCGGCGGTGCTGGTACTCGACCAAACCATCTTTCAACCCTTTGTCGCCAATCGTGATGCGGTGCGGCACGCCGATCAGCTCCCAGTCGGCAAACATGGCACCGGGGCGCTCGCCCCGGTCGTCCAGGATCACATCCACACCCTCGGCCAACAAGGCAGCGTAGATGCGCTCGGCTTCAAGCTTGACGGCTTCGCTGCGGTCCATGCCGATGGGGCAAACCACCACGGTGAAGGGTGCAATCGCGTCGGGCCAGATGATGCCGCGCTCGTCGTGGTTTTGCTCGATGGCGGCGGCGGGCAGGCGGGTCACGCCAATGCCGTAGCAGCCCATTTCCAGAAACTGCGGCTTGCCGGTTTCGTCCAGGAAGGTGGCGTTCATGGCCTTGGAGTATTTGGTGCCCAAATAGAACACATGGCCCACTTCGATGCCGCGCTCGATGGCCAGCTCACCTTGGCCGTCAGGCGACTTGTCACCCGCGACCACGTTGCGGATGTCGGCCACCAGCGCAGGCTCGGGCAGGTCACGGCCCCAGTTGACGCCGGTGATGTGGAAGTCTTCTTCGTTGGCGCCGCAGATCCAGTCGGCCATCACGGCCACGTCGCGGTCGGCCACCAGGTGCACGGGCTTTTTCAGGTTCAAAGGCCCCAGGTAACCCGGCTTGCAGCCAAAGTGCTCTTCAATCTCGCTCAGCGTGGCAAAGCGAAAGCCCCCCTCCATGCCGGGCAGCTTGCCGACTTTGACTTCGTTCATGTCGTGGTCGCCACGCAACAGGAGCACCTGACGCATCAAGCAATTTCCCGCAAAACACCTATTACGCCCAGTGCCCCAGGAAAGCTATTACTATTTTAGTTTTAAAAAATTGTATAATTTTCACATTAATTTACTAAAATTTTAATACAAAAATATGACGATACGAAAATTCGACGTGGTGGTTGTGGGTGCGGGCGCAGCAGGCCTAATGACCGCACAAAAACTAAGCCAGCTCGGCATGTCAGTTGCACTGATCGAACAAAAGCCAACCGTCGCATCCGGACCTTCTACGAGAAATGAGGGCTGGCTACATCGCGGAACTTACCATGCAGCGTCAATCCGAGACCGGTCGAGCGCCCTACAGGTCGCCCAGCGCTGCATCTATGGACATGAGCAGCTCAAGACCTTTGCCCCCGAAGCTATTTAGGATTCCGATAAGAAACCCATAGCCATGCTAAAAAATGGCGAACGCCTCGACGATCTCCTAAGTCGTTGGACGGAAGCGGGAATCCGTTATAAAGAAATTTCGCACAGGGCAGTGGCTTCGCTAGTACCAGGCATCGACGTCACACGGGCTGCAGCTTTATTTGAAGTCAATGACGTCTCCATCAATACCCGCCTGCTTTACCGAAAACTCGTTGGTACAGCACAGGTCAGTGGCTGCGTTATTTTTGTAGCGCACAAAATCGTCCGATGTGACAACCTGACGCTTGAGCTAGAGGGTGTGAACGGCGAGATCCTCCGCATCAGCGGCCAGCGTATCGTCTACACCACAGGCGCGGGCACTAAATCACTCTTCGCGACTCTTCACAACGTAGAGATTCCGATTCGCTACTGGAAGAGTCACTTGCTCGTAACTAAGCGGCTGGCGCCGATGGGCGTTTTCTATCTTGATGCGCACGAAGCGGCCATGATGCACCACGGGGATGTTTCGATAATCGGGTTCAATGAAGATGCAGCGTTGTGTGACGCACCGGGTTACGAGGTCATCCCCGAACGCGCGGGAAATTTGAGAAAGGGAATCGGCAGAATTATTCCAAGCTGGCGTGATACGGCTGCAGTAGATATCGCCTGCGTCAAGGTGGATCTCGTTGAGCAGGGTGACGCGGCCCGATCACTGAATGTCGCAATCCGGGAGCCTGTCCCGGGCCACATTGTGGCCCTACCTGGGAAGTTAACCGAGACGCCCTACCTAGCCGACGCACTTGTAGCGATGATTCATAACGACGTTGAGGATAAGTTGATCTCAGACAGGCCCTGCGATCGTTATGCCGCAGCGTCGTTATTGAGCGAGGCCCTATGATCATCAATACAAACGTTATGGACGATGTGAGGGTGGCTGCGGGCTTGCTGACGATCGATGAAGTACTAGCGCTTTGTTCAAGCAACACAATATTCGATCCGTTCTCAGTTTTAATCTCACGCAAAGTTGAGATTGGCGCAGGAAATATCCTCTATCCAGTCACATCCTTATTGAGCGATGGAAGCGCAACGCTGACCATTGGAAATGACAATACGTTTCATTCCGGTACGGTTATTTCCGCGACTAGCGGGGATATCGTTGTCGCCAATAAAAACCAGTTCGGCGAAGGCGGCTTTACGGCAAAGGCAAATCGAGCGGGTGCACGCATTTTGATTGGCTCCAGCGGCCGCTATCTGGGCGGGGCGACCGTCTTTGGGACAAGTGTGCTTGAAGACGGCTCGCAAATTCTTGGCGCAATAACGCTCGACGACTGCCATCTGGGGGGGGGCGGATCATTCCTCTCCGGTGACCCGGATCAACGCGGCGGAGTTTTGAAGGGCCTAGGCACGGCACGCAACCTTTTTATCCCAAGAGGCCACGTCATCTCAGCTCAGGGGCAGTTCGATGTCGCCGCCATCAAACTCCAAAGTTATTACCACTCGCGCACAAAATAGGGTCGATTATGGAGCTCGGGCTTGGACTACTCTCGATTGGACGCAGCTGGGGTTTGCGCAATGCAAAGCCCCCGCCACGCGATGTAGCGATGCAGTTGCTGCGTGATGCGTGGGCGCTTGGCATTCGCCATTACGACACGGCACCGGCCTATGGGGAAAGCGAGAGTCTCCTTGGCCAATTCCTATTGGAACTGGCGCCTGAGGACCGCGCGAATCTCGTCGTTTCAACCAAGGTAGGCGAGTTCTGGCTGGGCGTGGGTGAGGCGACCCTGGTTTGCCACAAAGCCGATGAGATGCGCCGCAGCGTCGACCGCAGCTTGGCACTCATTGGGAAGATCGATATTCTCCAGATTCACAAGGCAAGCGTAGAAGTCTTAAGTCAGCATGATGTCACATCAGTAATCCAGCATGCTGCGAATCTAAAAATTACCTCTTACGGGGCTTCGGTTTCTGACCTTCCCGCCGCCAGGCTAGCTATTGAGACTGGCCTTTTTGACTGGCTTCAGTTTCCGTTCAGTGCGACCAACCCGCAATTCTCCGAGGTCTTTGTCGCGCTTGCAGGTGCAGGGATTCGTGTGTTTGTTAATCGCCCACTCGCTATGGGAAAACTTGCCGGCGCAGATCAAATCGAGCGCGCATTTTCTTTCATCCAGTCCTCGGATCTACCTGCGGGTAGCATCGTCTTGACGGGGACAGGAGTCCCGCTTCACTTGCACGAAAATGTCAACGCTTTCGCGAGGGCGAAAGCATGAGTTGGGTTGGATTTGGGTTGCTAGCCGGGGTGATTCTTGGCCTCTACGACTTCTGGACCAAAAAGGCCATGTTTGAAAACATGGTTTTGGCCGTAGTTTTTTGGTCGGCCCTATTTGGGGCTTTGGCCTGGATGATCGCCTTCCTGCCGATTTCGGCAGGGACAGAGTTTCATGTACCAGTCTCTGAGACCAATTTCCGGGAACAACTGCTGATCCTCGCAAAAGGGATCATGATGACCGGTAGCTGGGTTTTTGCCTATTATTCAGTGCGCGAACTACCAATGTCTTTTTCAGGGGCAATGCGCGCCTCAGGCCCACTATGGACAATGCTCGGCGGTGCCATAGTTTTCCAAGAGTTTCTCACCCCAATCCAGTTCGCTGTCGTTGCCGTTGCCGTGGTGGGTTATCTTATGCTCGCACAGATTGGTCGTACCGAGGGCATTAGCTTAATTCGATCAGCGCCGCTGTGCATGATGCTTCTGGCTACGATCCTTTCGGCGATGACGACGGTATATGACAAGTTCATCGTCCATGAACTCAACATCACAGCGACAAAAGTGCAGGCATGGTCGGCCGTGCACCGCTTCTTTCTATCAGGGATTCTCCTCGTATGGGCTTGCCGATATCAACCCGCAGGGTGGAAAGTTTCGTGGTCAATCTGGATTCCCTTAGTCGGCCTATCCTGGGTGGGAGCTGAATGGGTCTATTTCCTTGCAATCAACGACTCTTCCGCAAACGTCACCTATTTGTCGGTCTTTCGCCGATCGAGCCTAATCGTGGGTTTCTTGCTTTCCGTCATGCTGATCGGTGAGCAGAATGTGAAACAGAAATCCGTCGTGGTAGCCATCTTGTTCCTTTCGACGGTCATCCTAGCATTTCAGTCATAACGGGCATATTTATCGCAAAGGCTTCATAGCCCTCTAATTGTCAGCAGTGGAAAGTAATTTTCTCTAATGCGCAACTGACCCTTATTGACCTTAACAAAATTCAGCTTTGCCGCGTTTCCGGCTGTGGAGGTGAGCCTAATGACCCAGAGATCCTTGTCCGATTGGAGTCATACGGACCCAGTCAATCCCACTGAAGTTAAAGCCCCGGCCCACACAGGCGCGCAGGATGCGCCGACGCAAGCGGGCCTGCGCTTGGCCCACGGCATCCGCAGTCACGCCTGTGGCGGGGTGGAAGATGATGCGCGGTGGTGAGATTTGAGAAGCTGCATCAGCGCCATCGCCCTCCTCGCCCGCCGCTTACTCAAACACCCCATCGACTGCGCAGACATGGAAATGAACATGCTCGTTCAGACTTGAGCCAAAGCGGTGGATGAAGGCGACTGCGCCTATGTGCAATGCGGCCTTATCCACATTGGCCGCGCCCGGGCTATTGACTTGCAGAGTTTGCACGATGACGCGTAGGAAGATGCGCAGCACCATGCCCAGCACCGGGCCCTCTCGCTGCATGTAGTACCGCAGCCGTTTGGGCTTTTGCGGCTTCAATCCGCCGCATGCACCCACTGCCGCTGTGCCGCCAGCACCGCCTGCGGGTAGACCGCCTGTCCCCGGCTGCCGTTGTAGCGGCCCAGGCCCAGAAACAGATCACCGCGTTCGCGGTCGAGGTAGTGGCGCAGGATGACACAGCCAAAGCGCAGGTTGGTCTGCATGTGAAACAGGCGGCCGTCGTCGCCGTCGCCAATCAGGCGCGCCCAAAACGGCATGACCTGCATGTAGCCACGCGCTCCGGCACTGGAGATGGCGTATTTGCGAAAACCGCTCTCGACCTGCACGACGCCCAGCACCAAAGACAGCGGCAAACCGGCCCGGCGGGCTTCGTACCAGAGGGTTTGCAGGAATTCTTGCCGTTCAGCGGCGTGTTTTTTGTACCGCGCCAGGCGCTGACTGGCATGGTGAAGCCAATCAGCATAGGTCTTTTGCGCTTGGGCGTCGGGCAACACCGGCTCGGGCGGGGCCGCAGCGGCCACTGCTGCGCTCAGCGCGGTGCGCACGGCATGCGACAAAGGCTCTTCGATCTGCGGGCCTGCCCAAACGCCCGAGTTCCAGAGACCGGAGCCACACCCAGCAACATAGCCAGCAGCCCAATGCCGCAGTGCCCGGCGGCGGCTGGGCATGGTCAGACCTGAGGGCATGACGGGCAGGTCAGACCTGCCGTCAAGATCGGGGGTGCCAGACTTTGCGGCCATCAGGCCCCCACGGTTCAAGCGGCCAGTCGCGCCCGGATGTGGGCCAGGATGTCGGCCACAGCCACTTTGCTGGATTCGGCATCCCGGCGGTGCTGGTACTCGACCAGACCGTCTTTCAACCCTTTGTCGCCAATCGTGATGCGGTGTGGCACACCGATCAATTCCCAGTCGGCGAACATGGCACCAGGGCGCTCGCCGCGGTCGTCCAGGATCACATCCACACCCTCGGCCAACAAGGCAGCGTAGATGCGCTCGGCTTCAAGCTTGACGGCTTCGCTGCG
>JBIKQY010000301.1:0-3791 GCA_044349465.1 Limnohabitans sp.
TCCCCACAGATTTTTCGAGGAGCGTTTGTGGACCTGATGTTGTTGCTGAAAGCCGCCGTGATGGGCGTGGTCGAGGGGCTGACCGAGTTCTTGCCGATCTCGTCCACCGGACATTTGATTTTGGCCGGGGCTTTGCTGGGTTTTGACGATGACAAGGCCAAGGTGTTTGACATCGCCATCCAGACGGGCGCGATTTTGGCGGTGATCATTGTGTATTGGCAAAAAATCAGCTCCACCGTGCGTGCCTTGCCGCACAGTGCCGATGCCCAGCGTTTTGCTTTGAACGTGTTCATCGCCTTTGTGCCTGCAGTCATTTTGGGCTTGATGTTTGGCAAGGCCATCAAGGCGAACCTGTTCACGCCCGAGGTGGTGGCCACCAGTTTCATCATTGGCGGCTTCATCATTTTGTGGGCCGAGCGCAGACAGGCTCGCGCCGTGCACATTGCCGAGGTGGAAGACATGCGCTGGCAAGACGCGCTCAAGGTGGGCTTGGTGCAGTGCCTGGCCATGATTCCGGGCACCAGCCGCAGCGGCGCGACCATCATTGGCGGCATGTTGCTCGGCATGTCGCGCAAGGCGGCGACGGATTTTTCTTTCTACCTGGCCATTCCCACGTTGATTGGTGCCGGGGCCTACAGCCTGTACAAAGACCGCGCCTTGCTCAGCATGAGCGATGCGCCGATGTTTGCGGTGGGGCTGTTGTTTTCTTTTTTGAGCGCTTGGGTGTGTGTGCGCTGGTTGCTCAAATTCATCTCGACCAACAGCTTTGAGGTGTTTGCCTGGTACCGGATCGTGTTCGGTCTGGTGGTGCTGGGCACGAGCTACTTTGGGTTGGTGACCTGGGCGGCTTGATCGGGTGAACCTAGGCGACATGCTGGGCCTTGGGCCGCGCCCAGAATGGAAGCTCCTTGTTTGACGCATCTTGTGGATGCGTTTGTTCAAAGCCCCCTGAATGCCTGTTGCCATGTCCGCCTCTTTTCGCAGTCTGGCTTGGTCCAATTTGCTGGCCCAGTCGGCTGAACAGCTGAGCTTGGCCGCTGTGCCCATCGTGGCGGTGCTTCTGCTGCAGGCCGGGCCTGGTGAAATTGGTTTGCTGGCCTCCATCCAATCGCTGCCGTTTTTGCTGCTGTCCATGCCGCTGGGCCTGCTGGCTGACCGCACTTCACGCACGCGCTTGATGGCGCTGGCCGAGACGCTGCGGGCCTTGGCTTTGGTGTTGTTGCTGGCGCTGATCGTCACGGACCATGTGTCGATTGCTGCTCTGGCCGTCATCGGCTTCATCGCGGCCGTGGGCACGGTGGCGTTCAGCGTGGCCGCGCCTTCGCTGGTGCCTGCGCTGGTGCAGGTGGAGGGCTTGGCGCAGGCCAACGGGCGCTTGGAGTTGGCGCGCAGCGCGGCGTTTGCCGCAGGCCCGGCCTTGGCCGGGGCCTTGATCGCGTGGACCGGGGCGTCAGCGGCCTTTGTGTTGTCGGGCATGTTGTCGGTGGCGGCGGTGTTGTTTCTGCGTGGCATCACCGAACCCGCGAGACCGAGCATGCCTGCGCGCCACCCTTTGCTGGAGTTGCAAGATGGGGCCAAGTGGGTGTGGCAGAGCGATTTGCTCCGGCCCATGATGTTTTGCTCGGTTGCCTGGAACATTTCTTGGTTCATGCTGCAAGCGGCTTATGTGCCCTATGCCATCAACGACCTGGGGCTGGACGCCAGTGGCGTGGGCGTGACGCTGGCTTTGTATGGCGTGGGCATGATCTTGGGGGCCTTGCTGGCGCCGCGTGTGGTGCGAGCGCTGCCGTTTGGGCAAGCGATTTTGCTGGGGCCTTATTTTTCGGTCTTGGCGGCCATCACCATGGCGCTGACCTTGTATTGGCCGCAGGGCTGGTTGGCGGCGCTGTCTTACTTTTTCTTTGGGGTGGGGCCGATCATTTGGACCATCACCTCGACCACCTTGCGCCAGACGGTGACGCCTCGCGCCATGATCGGACGGGTCACGTCGATCAACATCGTGGCCAGCACTGGCGCACGGCCATTGGGTGCGGCGCTGGGCGGTGTGGTGGGGGTGAGCTTTCCGGTGTCGGTCAGCCTGTGGTGTGTGGTGCTGGGCTTTGGCCTGCAGGCCATCATCATCAGTGCGTCCAAGGTGCGCACACTCAAGCGCTTGCCTGAGCCTTTGGCCGATTGATTTCAAAAAAAGAGGAGACAAGACCATGCAACAAGCCGCGTTTGAAGAATTGCTCAAGCGGTTTTCGGCCGCAGCGGAGGCGGGCGATGGCGAAGCCTTTGCGCAGTGCTTCACGCCCGACGGCGTGTACCACGACTACATCTACGGCGACCACACAGGCCGCGCCGACATTGCCCACATGATGAGCGACCTGTTCCACCGCGATGCCGGGCCCGATTACCGATTACAGCGAATCGGTCAATGGCGGCGTGGCCATGGTGCAGCTGGGGGTGGCTGCGCCGCGCCTGGAAAAGGTGCTCAAGCGCTGGAGTCAGCAGCTGCTGGACCAGCCCGCCACCCAAACGTTTTTGGCCCGTGGCAAGCGCACGGTGTGATTTGTTCAATTCTTCTTTGAAAGGCCAGGCCATGAGTTACCAAGACATCCTTTACAGCGTCGAACACCGCATCGCAACCATCACCTTGAACCGGCCCGACAAGCTCAACGCCTGGACCGCTGTGATGGAGCGCGAGGTGCGCGAGGCCATGGACGCCGCTGCTGCAGACGAAGGCGTGCGCGCCATCGTGCTCACGGGTGCAGCCGGGGCCGACATGGATTTGCTCAAGGGCCTGGACCCGAGCGACATCACGGCCACCACCTGGACAAAGCCTTTTGATGTGAACCAGCGGCTGGATTACCAAACGCGCTATGGGTATTACCCAGCGATCCCCAAGCCGGTGATCGGCATGCTGAACGGCGCCACCGCAGGCATTGGGCTGGTGCACGCCTTGTATTGCGACATCCGCTTTGCGGCGGACAACGCGGTGTTCACCACCGCGTTTTCAAGACGCGGGTTGATTGCCGAGCACGGCCTGAGCTGGATGCTGCCGCGCATTGTGGGCCACGCCATCGCCATGGACTTGCTGCTGTCGGCCCGCAAGCTGCTGGCCCCCGAGGCGCAGGCCATGGGCTTGGTCAACAAGGTGTTTGCGCCCGACGCTTTGGCTGCCGCCACGTATGCCTATGCGCGTGACTTGGTGGACAACGTGTCACCGCGCTCGATGGCGGTCATCAAGCGACAGCAGTACGACGCGCCATTCCAGACCTTGGCAGAAAACACCCGCCAGGCCAACGTGGAGATGGCCCGCAGTTTCGCGAGTGACGATTTCCGCGAAGGTGTGGCGCATTTCATGGAAAAACGCGCACCGCAATTCACGGGCAAATAAGGCTAAGGAGCGGACTGTCGATTTGGCCCCATGAAGCTTGCATGGCCCCTGTGTGGGTCGGCCATGGGTTTGTTTGTGTAGGAGCCCACCCCGTGGGCGATTGAACCCATACCGCCACGGCAAGCCATCGCCCACAGGGGTGGGCTCCTACAAAGCATCCATCCCTTGCCTGTCACTCAAGTCTTCAAGGGCGCGGCTCCATAAGGAGCAGACGCAGGGGCTGCCCCCGACTCACTTGTTGAGCGTCATCAGTGGAATGTCTTTGGCCACCGCCAGCTTGTCGAGTTGGGCGCGGGTCTGGCTGGCCAAAAAGGTTTCGATGGCTTTGCGGGTGGCGGGTTTGAACAGGTCTTTGACCGGGTGGGCCAGTTGGACACCTGCGGCTTCGCACAGACTGACTGCAAAGTGCGGC
>JBIKQY010000302.1:0-3790 GCA_044349465.1 Limnohabitans sp.
AGTCCTGGGGGCTTAGCCAAGCGCGAACCCCTGGACAATGGTGTGATGGGGTGGGCGGCGCAATGACGAATTGGCTTGACCTTTGGGCAATGCAATGGCAAGGATGGCAGCAATGACTTTGGCAATGACGTGGCAAGAGTGGGTAGAGCACGACGCGGTGGGGCTGGCTGAATGCGTGCGGCGTGGTGATGTGTCACCGGCTGAGCTGGCGGCCCAGGCCGCGGCTGGGGTGGTCAAAATCAACCCGGCGGTGCGCGCGGTGGTGGAGGTGTTTGACGATGTGGTGGCCGACCCGCTCAAGGACGGCTTGAACCTGGACGGCCCTTTTGCAGGCGTGCCGTTTTTCATGAAGGACCTGGGGCCCACGCTCAAAGGGCGTTTGCAGGAAATGGGCTCTTTGATGATGCGCGGCAACCGCGCAGCGGCAGACACTTTTTTGACGTCGCAAATTCGGCGCTCGGGCCTGAACGTCATCGGCCGCACCACCACGCCCGAGTTTGGCGTGTGCAGCTCGGCCGAAAACCCGGCGGTGTATGTGACGCGTAACCCCTGGAACCCGGAGTACACCAGTTACGGCTCTTCGGCTGGCACGGCAGTGGCTTTGGCGGCGGGGGTATTGCCTTTGTCGCACGCCACCGACGGAGGCGGCTCTATCCGCATCCCGGCGGGGGCCAATGGCAACATCGGTCTGAAGCCCTCACGCGGGGTGTTCTCGATTGCGCCTGCGGCATCGGACTTGACCGGTCTGGTTTCCACCCAGGGTTGCCAAAGCCGCACGGTGCGCGACACGGCTGCTTTTGTGGACCATTGCCGGGGTGGGGCTCCGGGCGAATTCATGCCCTACTGGATGCCACCCGAGCCCTACAGCGCCTTGATCCAGCGTGACCCGCCTCGCCTGCGCATAGCCTTGTCGCACGAGTGGGGCGACTTCCGGGCCGTGCCGCATTTTGTGGCCGAGCTGGAGCGCGTGGGGCGCTTTTTAGAAGGTTTGGGCCACCAGGTGGACTGGGCCTTGCCTGAAGTGGATTTTCGGGCGGCGTTTGATGCGCAGACGACGTGCTACATCAGCAACTTTGCGCAGACGATTTCCAACTTGCTGGCCCCTCGGGGCTTGGCGCGACCGCCTGCGGATCTGGTCGAGCCGATCAACATCAAGATTTGGGAAATGGGCCTGAACACCAGCTTCACCGAGCGGGCCCGCATGCAGGCGGTGTTCAACACCACATCGCGGGCGTTTGGTCAGTTCTTTGAAGACTGGGACATCATCCTCACGCCCATCACCGCATTGCCCACACCCAAAATGGGTACGGTGGAATATTTGACCACCAGCGACAACCCTTCGGTGCTCGATTGGTTCAACCACCTGTGGTGCAACTTTGCCTATACCCCGCTGACCAATCTGTGCGGCATACCGGGCATCTCACTGCCTATGGCGTGGCAAGAAAACGGCTTGCCTTTGGGCATCCATGCGCAGGCACGCCAAGCCAACGACGGCATGTTGTTGCAACTGGCCGCGCAGATTGAACGCGCGCTGGACGGCCAATGGCACGCGGGGCGTGTGCCACAGGTGCATGTGACAAAGGATTCACAGGCGTAAAAAAACCGCTCAACGGATGTTGAGCGGTCGGGTAGGCCAAACGTAGGGTGTTTTACAGGCCTGCAGCGGCCTTCAGTGCCGAAGCGCGGTCAGTACGCTCCCAAGTGAAGTCGGGCTCGTCGCGGCCAAAGTGGCCATAGGCGGCGGTCTTGCTGTAGATCGGGCGCAGCAAATCGAGCATCTGGATGATGCCTTTGGGGCGCAGGTCAAAGTGCTCGGCGACCAAAGCGGACAACTTGTCGTCCGAAATGACGCCGGTGCCTGCCGTGTTGACGGTGATGTTCATGGGGCGTGCGACGCCAATGGCGTAAGCCACTTGCACCTGGCACTGGGTGGCCAGACCGGCAGCCACGATGTTTTTGGCCACGTAACGTGCGGCGTAGGCGGCCGAGCGGTCGACCTTGGAAGGGTCCTTGCCGGAGAACGCGCCACCACCGTGGGGGCAAGCACCGCCGTAGGTGTCAACGATGATCTTGCGACCTGTGAGGCCGCAATCACCCTGGGGGCCGCCGATGACGAAACGGCCGGTGGGGTTGATCAGGTACTTGGTGTCTTGCAGCCACTCTTTGGGCAGCACGGGCTTGATGATCTCTTCGATGATGGCTTCGGTGAAGCTGGCCTTCATCTTGGTCGATGTTTCGGACTGGTCGGGGCTGTGCTGGGTCGACAACACCACGGTGTCGATGCTGTGCGGCTTGCCGTCCACGTAGCGCATGGTCACCTGGCTCTTGGCGTCGGGGCGCAAGAAAGGCAAACGGCCATCTTTGCGCAGCTGGGCCTGGCGCTCGACCAGGCGGTGGGCGTAATAGATGGGAGCGGGCATCAGCTCAGGGGTTTCGCTGCAAGCGTAGCCGAACATCAGGCCTTGGTCGCCCGCGCCGATGTTGAGGTGGTCGTCCGACGCGTGGTCCACACCTTGGGCGATGTCGTTGGATTGCTTGTCGTAGCAAACCATGACGGCGCAGCCCTTGTAGTCGATGCCGTACTCGGTGTTGTCGTAGCCGATGCGTTTGATGGTGTCGCGGGCGACCTGAATGTAGTCGACGTGCGCGTTGGTGGTGATCTCACCTGCCAACACGACCAAGCCGGTGTTGGTCAGGGTTTCGGCGGCCACGCGTGAACGGGGGTCTTGCTCGAAGATGGCATCCAAAATCGCGTCCGAGATCTGGTCGGCGACTTTGTCGGGGTGGCCTTCCGAAACGGATTCGGAGGTGAAGAGGAAATTGCTGGACATGAAAAAAGCTCCTGAGGTTTCAGTGGTTTGTCGGCGTTGCCGACCCTGATAACCCGGAGCCTGGCGAACGCTTTAGCAGAATTTATGAATCGCCCTGCAAGTAGTTCAAGTAACTCGGCGATGGGACGATTATAAAAGATGTCCCAAACCCCTGCTCGAAATCATGTCCAATACAGCCCATGGACATTCCCACCCCGATTGAAAACCGCCTGGTCGACCTGGAAATCAAGGCAGGCTTCACCGAAGACCTGCTCGACCAGCTCAATGCGCAGGTCTACCGACAGCAGCAGCAAATTGACGCGCTGATCCAGGAGCTGCGCCAGATGCGTGACCGTCTGCCCGAGTCGGGTGGCGGCGCCGAAATGCGCAACCTGCGCGACGAAATCCCTCCCCATTACTGAATACATGCACAGCATTCAGGACATCCACGACCACTTGCGCGCTTTGGGGGCCAATGAACGGCACGAGCAGCGTGTGCTGCGCCTGTGGACGCAAGCCAAACCGCAGGACAGCGGGCGCAGGCCACTGGAAAGTTTCATGCCCACGGCGGTGCGCCAGGCCTTGCCTGCGCTCAGCGCCAAGCTGGCAGGTCTGACCACGTTGCGCGAGCAGCACCCGGGGCAAGACGGATCGGCCCGTTTGCTGGTGGGCCTGCAAGATGGTTTGACGGTGGAAAGCGTGCTGCTGCCGCGCGACGGCTTGTGCGTGTCCAGCCAGGTGGGCTGCGCGGTGGGCTGCGTGTTTTGCATGACCGGGCGTGAAGGCCTGATCCGGCAGGTGGGCAGCGCCGAGATCGTGGCGCAAGTGGCGCTGGCCCGCACGCTCAGGCCGGTCAAAAAAGTGGTGTTCATGGGCATGGGCGAGCCCGCGCACAACCTGGACGCGGTGATGGATGCCATTGATCTGCTGGGCACGGTCGGCAACATCGGGCACAAGAATCTGGTGTTTTCCACGGTGGG
>JBIKQY010000318.1:0-3589 GCA_044349465.1 Limnohabitans sp.
TGTGCTGGCGATGGCTTTCCATTCAGCGGGGAAGTCGTTGGTGGTCACGGTGTCCAAGGCTTTTTCGGCTGCGGCCAGCAGTTCGTCCATGGCCGGGGCCACATGCTCGGGCGCGATGCGGTCAAAAAGGGGCAGGCCGGAGGTGTCGAGCAAGGGGTTGGTCATGGGGCTTCCTGGGGTGGTCGGTCAAGGATGAGGGGGAGATGGATCCCGGGTCAAGCCCGGGATGACAGAAAAAAAAGCAAGGATGACAGAAAAAAGTACCAAGGATGACAGAAAAAGATACCAGGGATAACAGAAAAAAATACCCGGGATGACTGGAAAAATGGAAATCCCGGGGTGGCTTGTTTGTTAATTGGTGGCGCGTTCTGCAGCTTCAAGGGTATTGACCAGCAGCATGGTGATGGTCATGGGGCCGACGCCGCCGGGCACGGGGGTGATGTGGCTGGCGACTGCTTTCACGCCTTCAAAGTCCACGTCACCGCAGAGTTTGCCTTCGTCGTTGCGGTTCATGCCCACGTCCAGCACCACCGCGCCGGGCTTGACCATGTCGGCCGTCAGCACGTTGCGTTTGCCCACGGCGGCCACGATCACATCGGCCTGCAAGGTCAGGGCTTTGAGGTTTTGGGTGCGCGAATGCGCCACCGTCACCGTCGCGTCTTTTTGCAAAAGCATCAAAGCCATGGGCTTGCCCACGATGTTGCTGCGGCCAATGACCACGGCGTGTTTGCCGCGCAGGTCATAGCCAATGCTTTCCAGCATCTTCATGCAGCCATAAGGCGTACACGGCCAAAAACCCGGCATGCCCGTCATCAAGGCGCCGGCGCTCGCGATGTGAAAACCGTCCACGTCTTTGGCGGGGCTGATGGCTTCGATGACCTTTTGTGCGTCGATGTGCGCAGGCAAAGGCAGCTGCACCAGGATGCCGTGGATGGCCGGATCATTGTTGAGCGCTTCCACGCGGGTCAGCAGGTCGGCTTCGGTCATGGTGGCTTCGTACTTCTCCAGCACCGAGTGCAGGCCGCTGTCTTCGCAGGCCTTGACCTTGTTGCGCACATAGACCTGGCTGGCGGGGTTGTCTCCCACCAGCACCACGGCCAGCCCTGGCGTCACGCCCTTGGCTTTGAGGGCTTGGGCGCGGGTGGCGACCTCGGTGCGCAGTTGTTTGGACAGGGCATTGCCGTCGATCAGTTGGGCGGTCATGTTTAGAAAACTCAAAAAGTCAGTGAAAAAATGCAAAACGCCCGACGGGTGCGGGCGTTTCAGAGGGGATTGGGCCGATCAGGCCTTGGGTGCGTTTTGCCCCAGTGCGATCTTGAGCAGGTCGGCCACGGTGTTGGCGTTGAGCTTTTCCATGATGTTGGCGCGGTGCGCTTCCACCGTTTTGATGCTGATGCCCAGATCGTCGGCGATTTGCTTGTTCAGGCGACCGGCGACGATGCGCTCGAGCACCTGGGCTTCGCGGCCCGTCAGCTTGGACAACAGCGCATCGCGGCTGGCCGCTTGTTGGTAGTCAGAGAACGAGTCACGGGCTTCATCGAGCATGCGCTCGACCAGACCGAGCAGTTCTTCTTCCTTGAAGGGCTTCTGGATGAAGTCCATAGCACCCTTTTTCATGGTGTTCACCGCCATGGGCACGTCGCCGTGGCCGGTGATGAACACGATGGGCAGGGGGGATTTGCGCTCGATCAGGCGGTCTTGCAGTTCCAGTCCAGTCATGCCGCCCATGCGGATGTCGGCAATGAGGCAGGCCACTTCGCGTGGGTCGTAGCGGCTGATGAAGGATTCGGCGCTGTCAAAACAGCGCACGCGGTAGTCCTTGCCTTCGAGCAACCACTGCAAGGAATCGCGCACGGCTTCGTCGTCATCAACAACATAAACCGTGCCTTTTTTTGGTATCAAACTCATTCGTTTACCCCAGTGGTTTGTTGTGTGGTCAGTCGGTTTCGACCGGTATCCAAAAGGAGAATCGACATCCTGTCACTTCGCCCGAATTGTAGATGTTCTCGGAAGTGATCCTGCCGTGGTGGGATTCGATGATGCTGCGGCACAAATTCAGGCCAATGCCCATGCCTTCGACCTTGGTCGAGAAAAAGGCCTCGTACACCCGCTCGGTGTCTTCCACAGGCAAGCCCTGTCCGGTGTCGGTGACAGAGAACTCAACCACCGATTGCCGGTCGATTTGCTTGGGCACGATGCGCAATTCGACCAGGCGCTGCCCAGCGGGGCGCTGGGCGTTGTCGATGGATTCGGCGGCGTTTTTCATGAGGTTGATCAGCACCTGCTCGATCAGGATTGGGTCCACCATCAGCTGCGGCAAACGCGCGGCCACATGGTGGGTCAGGCGCACGTTGCGCCTGCGCATCTCGATCTCGGCCAATTCGAGCGATTCGCTGACCATGGCCGAGACGTCAGACAGGGTGCGGTTGGGCTCGCTGCGTTTGACGAAGCTTCGGATGCGCAAAATGATTTGCCCGGCCCGCTGGGCCTGGCGGGCGGTTTTGTCCAGCGCCGACAACAAGTCCTCTTCATTGACCTGTTGCGATTTGATGCGAGAGATCATGCCGCTGCAGTAATTGCTGATGGCTGTCAGCGGCTGGTTGAGTTCGTGCGCCACGCTGGACGCCATCTCGCCCATGGTGATCAGTCGGCTGGCGGTTTGGGCGCGTTCGGCTTGCTGGTCGGCCAGTTCTTCGGCTTGGCGGCGCGGGGTGATGTCGCTGGCGATCACCATCTGTGCCAGGCGTCCGTCGGCCCAATTGATGTAACGCGAGCGCACTTCCAGCCACTTGCCCAGCTCGGAGACAAAGATTTCGGCGTTTTCCGAGCTGGCCACGGTCAGGCTCTCGGTGGGCAGGCCGGCCATGTCGTCCACATCGTCGGATGCTTGTTCGCCGTTGTAGGCCCCAGCTTGCTGGACCAGACGCAAATGGCCCTCGGTGTTCTGTCCAAACCACAACCGGTAGAGTTTGTTGGCAAACAGCAGCTCCTGGCTGCCCAGCGGGGCCACTGAGACCGAGGCGTCCAGCGCTTCGAGCACGATGGTGAAGCGCTCGTGTGAGCTGGCCAGCTGCTCGCGAATGCGGTTGGGCTCGGTGATGTCGGTCATCGAGGTCATCCAGCCGGTTTGTTTGCCTGTGGCATCGATCAGGGGCGAGACGTACATGCGGGCATCAAACAGCTGGCCGCTTTTGCGTTTGACCCGCACCTGAAAGCCACCCGCCGAATGCTGGCCGCTGATTTCTTCTTCCAGCCGCTTCATCAGCAGCTCGCGGTCCTGGTCGGGCCAGTAGGGAAAGGGGGCCACGGCCCCCACCAGATCGGCCTCGCTCCAGCCGGTCATTTGGCAAAAGGCGGGGTTGACGTAGGTGATGCGGCCGCGCAAGTCCAGAGCGCGCATGCCTGTGAGCATGGAGTTCTCCATGGCGCGGCGGAAATTGGTCTCGGCCACCAAGGCTTTTTGCGCCTGCAGGCGTCTGCGGGTGTGACGCCAGTTGCCGATCAGCATCCAGGCGGTCATGACGCTGAGCACGCTGACCAACCAAAACAGCCCGCTGCCCACCAGGCCTTGTGAGGTGCGCCAGGCCTG
>JBIKQY010000303.1:0-3762 GCA_044349465.1 Limnohabitans sp.
TGAGAGTGCCCGGTGCCGCTGGTGGGCCGCCGGGGTGTGGAAAACCCAAAATTATGCCAGCCCCGCCAACCCTCAGCTCGCCCTTGGGCGTTTGGCCAGATCGCGCATCAGCGCGCCCACACCATAGGTCCAGGCCGGTGCCTGGTCCGAGGTGCTGACCTGGTTGACCAAGGTGCCCAGTTGTGGGGTGGAGATGCTGACCACATCGCCCACCACATGGGTGAAGCCCTGGCCGGGGCCATGGCGGTCTTGGGTGGGGGCGAACATGGTGCCCAAAAACAGCAGCATGCCGTCCGGGTACTGGTGGTACTTGCCCATGGCCTGGCCCGCCAAATCGAGCGGATCGCGGCTGATTTGGCCGAGGGCGCTGCTGCCTTGCATCACAAAGCCTTCGGGGCCTTGCACTTTCAGGCTCAAGTCGCACTGGCGCACATCGTCGATGCCAAAGTGGTCATCGAACAGGCGGATGAAAGGACCGATGGCGCAGCTGGCGTTGTTGTCCTTGGCTTTGCCCAGCAGCAAGGCGCTTCGGCCTTCAAAGTCGCGCAGGTTCACGTCGTTGCCCAAGCTGGCACCGACCACTTCGCCGCGGGAGTTGGCGGCCAGCACGATTTCGGGTTCGGGGTTGTTCCATTGGCTGCCCGGATGGATGCCTACCAAGGCCCCGGGGCCGACCGCGCTCATGGGCTGCGCCTTGGTGAAAATTTCGGCGTCCGGCCCGATGCCCACTTCCAGGTATTGCGACCACATGCCTTGGGCCAGCAGCACTTCTTTGAGCTTGGCCGATTCGGGGGAACCAGGCACCACGCTGCGCAGGTTGTCGCCAATGACCGCCGCCACCGCCTGGCGCACGGCTTCGGCGCGGCTGGCGTCTCCCCGAGCTTGCTCTTCGATCACGCGTTCGAGCATGCTGGCCACAAAGGTCACGCCAGCGGCCTTGACGGCTTGCAGATCACAGGGGGCCATGAACCAGGGCTGATCACTTTGGCGTTGGGTCTCGTCGCTGTTGGCCAGAGCTTGGGCGGTACTGGCCAAACGCGGGGCCTGGCCCGAGGCCAGGCAGGCGCGCACTTGGGCTGCAGCATCGGGCAGTTCCAGCAAGGCGCTGCTGGTGTTGGCCAGGGCCGACAAATCCAGCACGTCCTCAGGCGTGACAGCCACCACAAAGGGCCCCAGGCCGGGCACCCACAAACGGCCGATCAGCAAGGCCTGGTGAGCGTCTTGGGGCAGTTGTGTGAGCAGCATGTTGAACACCTGTGGATCAAAAAGCAGCATGTTGTCAGACATCGGCATGGGGCGCTGTCACCCATGTCAAGCCCTTGCCAAAGGCGGTTGCGCACCGACGTGACAGTCCGGACGCGATGGGGGCATGCGTGCCCGTGGAAACGATTGCTTGCAATTAATGTGGCTTGCCCCACATGGGCGGTGGTGGGTCTCGGTTAGATTGGGTGGCATACATCACTCACTTCAAGGATTGACCATGACCCGAAAAAATGCCGCTTTGACCACCCTGGGCGTTGCCACTTGCGCTGTGGCTGTTTTGTTGAGCGGCTGTGCCGCCACGACCTCACAGCAAAAAGGAGCCGGAACGGGGGCCGTGATTGGTGCCGTGGCAGGACAAGTGTTGGGTCGCGACAGCAAATCCACCGTCATCGGCGCGGGGCTGGGGGCTTTGGGTGGCTACATCTGGTCCAAGCAGATGGAAGACAAAAAACGCGCCATGGAACAAGCCACAGCCGGTACAGGCACCGTGGTCACCCAAACGGCCGACAACCAGCTGAAATTGAGCATCCCGAACGACATTTCGTTTGACACCGGCCGCGCTGACATCAAGCCCAATTTGCGCCCCATCCTGGACCAGTTTGCGCAAGGCCTGAGCCAGCAAACCAGCATGGAAGTGCGCATCGTGGGCCACACCGACAGCACCGGCAGCGATGCGATCAACAACCCGCTGTCGGTCAACCGCGCCCAAAGCGCCCGCGACTACCTGGTGGCCCGGGGCGTGAACAGCGGCCGCATCAGCATTGACGGGCGGGGTTCACGCGAGCCTGTGGCCGACAACGGCACAGAATCGGGTCGCGCACGCAACCGCCGCATCGACATCTTCCTGGCCGAGCGCGGTCAAAGGTAAATTTTTTGCAGCAGCGCCAGCAGCGTTTTGCGCTGCGCTGGCGTCAGCTTGGCGGTTTTTTCGATTTCCAGCTCGGTGGCCGTTTGCTCGGCTTGCACCATCAAGTCACGGCCTTTCGGGGTGGCGTGCAGCCCCACGGCGCGGCCGTCGTGCGGGTGGGGCTTGCGCTCGATCAGGCCGCGAGATTCGAGCGACTGGATCAGGCCCACCAGGTTGGGGGGCAAGAGGTTGAGCGTGGCGCACAACTGGCGCGAGGTCACGCCCGGGTTGTGGCAGATGGTGGACATGACCGAAAAATCCACTGGCTTCAACCCATAAGGGGCCAGGCGCTCCAGAAACAACTCGATGATGCTCAGCGCGGCCCGCCGGGCGTTGTAGCCCATCAGGGTTTGCAGGTAAGCCGTGTCCACTGTGTCCACCACATGTGTTGAGGATAGGGTGAACGACGCCCGTTCGCGGCGAGTTTTGGCGGCCGGGGGCTGTCCTGGTGCATCGGGCACAGAGGTGCCGGTCTTGCTGGCTTTGGGCCTTGGGGTTTTCGGTGTCGGTTTGGGGGGCATGGTGGCGCGATGGTGTCGCCGCGATTATGCCGCCACGCACTGCTGCACGATGATGAAGCTGCGCATCTGGAACTCGGGCAGCACCCAGCTGCGCAGGGCTTTTGCTGGTGCCAGCCAACGCGCATCGGCGTTGGGGGTGTCGGCGTCCACGCCCGCTTCAATGCGCAGCCAGGCCCAGTCCATCAACACCAGCGCCACGGCGCGCAAATAGTCGTCGGCCACGCGGTAGGCCAGCGCCGCGTCTTTGGGTGCGGCCTGCACGATTTGCTGGGTGATGGCGCGCAGGGTCTGGATGCGCGCCATGGCGGGTGTGTGCGTTTTGGCTGACTTGGGCAAGTCTGCTGCGATGGTGTCCAGCAGCGCATTCATGCCCGTGCCGCCATCGGCCAACACCTTGCGCACCAGAAGGTCGATCGCCTGGATCTCGTTGGTGCCTTCGTAAATCATGGTCACGCGCGCGTCACGCACGATCTGCTCGATGCCCCATTCGCGCACATAGCCGTGCCCGCCAAATACCTGCAGGCAGTCGCTGCCGCCGTGGAAAGCCTGGTGCGTGAACACCGATTTCATGACCGGTGTGACCAGCGCGCACCAGCGTTGGGCGGCGGCTTGCGTCGCCGCATCGGCGCTGTGTTTGATCAGATCGAGTTCGAGCGCGGTGCGGTAGGCGAGCACGCGACCGGCGTCGATCCAAGCGCGTTGTGTGTCGAGAATGCGGCGCATCGCGGGGTGCTCTGAAATGAAATCAGCTTCTGCAGCCGACTTGCCTTTGCCCGGCGCACGCATCTGGCGGCGCTCTTGGGCATACGCATCGGCCTTTTGCCAGGCGGCGTCCAGCAGGCCAATGCCTTGCAGGGCCACATGCAATCGGGCGGCGTTCATCATCACGAACATCGCGTTCAGGCCCTTGCCAGGCTCGCCCACTATTGAAGAGACCGCTTCGTCAAAACGCATCACGCAGGTGGGGCTGCCGTGCAGGCCCATTTTTTCTTCGATGCGGTCGCAGTACACACGGCTGCGTGAGCCGTCGGGGTAGAACTTGGGCGCCAGAAACAGCGAAAGGCCTTTGGG
>JBIKQY010000040.1:0-12671 GCA_044349465.1 Limnohabitans sp.
CCACAGTTTGCCCAGTTCTACCGCAGCCTGGAGGCCTACAAGTCCAGCTTCAACAGCAAGGGCGACGTGATGGTGCTCGACCCTGGCAGCTCCGAGTTCTTCAAGGGCATGCGCGGCACACCTGGCGGTGCGCCTGCCCGGAAGTAAATTTTGCTCGACACCCTCCTGATGGCCTTGGGCCTGATGCTCATCCTGGAGGGGTTGCTGCCCATGATCTCGCCACGCCGGTGGCGAGGCCTGTTTGAGCAAATGCTCCAGCTTCAGGAGGGGCAGATCCGGTTTTTTGGCATGCTCATGGTGGTGTTCGGCCTGGTGGTGATTTGGCTGCTGGCCTGACACCCACCCGCTGGCACGGCGGTTCAGATCAGACACATTCTGCGCACAGAGACTGGATTTGGACAATTTGCCAGTCTCTTTGCCGGAAATGAGCCTGTCAACCCGGTAAAATCTCGTTTTTAACCGTCTCCCCCCATCCCCTCATGTCTGCTTGGGTCCTCCCGGATCACGTTGCCGATGTCTTGCCCTCCGAGGCACGCCACATCGAAGAACTCCGCCGCGAACTGCTGGACACCGCCCGTGGCTATGGCTACGAGCTGGTGATGCCGCCGCTGCTGGAGCATTTGGAATCCCTGCTGACCGGCACGGGTGAAGCCCTGGATTTGCAGACCTTCAAACTGGTGGACCAACTCTCCGGCCGCACCTTGGGTTTGCGTGCCGACACCACCCCCCAGGTGGCTCGCATCGACGCCCATTTGCTTGGTCGCACGGCTTTGACACGTCTTTGCTACTGCGGGCCGGTGTTGCACACCCGCCCAGCGCGCCCGCACGCCACGCGTGAGCCGCTGCAACTGGGCGCTGAAATTTACGGCCACGCCGGCCCTGAAGCCGATCTTGAAATCCTGCAGCTGGCCCTGGATTGCCTGTCCGCAGGCCGTGCCACCGGACTGCAGGTGGACCTGGCCGATGCCCGCATCGTGAACAGCTTGTTGGAAGGTCAGGCTCTTAGCGAAGCTCAGCGCCACGCCATCCATGCCGCCTTGGCGAGCAAAGACGCCTCCGCACTGGCCCGTTTGAGCGCCGGTTTGACACCCACTGCGCAAGACGGTTTGCTGGCCCTGGTCGATTTGTATGGCGACATCGGCGTTCTGGACCGGGCCGCTTCACGCTTGCCCAAGCACCCCGAAATTACCCAGGCTTTGGCGCAGATGCGCTGGTTGGCCGAGCAGATCCCGGGCGTGGCCATCAGCTTCGACTTGGGCGATTCGCGTGGTTACGCCTATTACAGCGGCATGCGCTTTGCCATTTACGCCAAAGGCGCATCGGATGCCCTGGCCCGTGGCGGACGCTATGACGGTGTGGGCGCGGTCTTTGGCCACCGCATTGACCGTGACCGTCCGGCCGTGGGTTTCAGCCTGGATTTGAAAGAATTGGTGGCCGCCGTTCAACCCTTGGCTTTGCGTGCTGCCATTCGCGCCCCTTGGGGCCAATCGGCTTCCTTGCGTGCGGCCATCGCTGCACTGCGCAGCCGGGGCGAAACCGTGGTCTGCGTGTTGCCGGGCCACGAAAGCGAAGTGGACGAATTCCATTGCGACCGCGAGTTGATCGAAGCGGCAGGGCAGTGGTTGGTACAGGCTCTTTGAGAAAGAACATTTCAAGCATGAATAAGTTGCAAGGCCGTAACGTGGTCGTCGTGGGCACCCAATGGGGCGACGAGGGCAAAGGCAAACTGGTCGATTGGTTGACCGAAAGCGCCCAAGGCGTGGTGCGTTTTCAGGGCGGTCACAACGCGGGCCACACCTTGGTGATCAACGGCGTCAAAACCGCTTTGCACCTGATCCCCAGCGGCATCATGCGCGCTGGCGTCAAGTGCTACATCGGCAACGGTGTGGTCTTGTCTGTGCCCAAGCTGCTCGAAGAAATTGCGGGCCTTGAAAAAGCCGGTGTTGAGGTGCGCTCTCGCCTGCGCGTGAGCGAAGCTTGCCCGCTGATCTTGCCCTACCACGTCGCTTTGGACGTGGGCCGCGAAGCCGCCAAGGAAAAAGCCGGAACCGCCAAGATCGGCACCACCGGCCGCGGCATTGGCCCCGCTTACGAAGACAAAGTGGCGCGCCGCGCCCTGCGTGTGCAAGACCTGAAATACCCCGAGCGTTTCGCCACCAAGCTGCGCGAAAACCTGGCTTTGCACAACGAAATTTTGGTCACTATTTTGGGCGCTTCGCCCGTGGACTTTGACACCACCTACAACGAAGCCATGGCGTATGCCAAAGAGCTGCTGCCCATGGTGGCCGACGTGTCGCGCGAGTTGAACGACGCGCATGCCGCCGGTGCCAATTTGCTGTTCGAAGGCGCACAAGGCACTTTGCTCGACGTGGACCACGGCACCTACCCCTTTGTGACCTCCAGCAACTGCGTGGCAGGCAATGCTGCTGCCGGTGCAGGCGTGGGCCCGGGCATGCTGCACTACATCTTGGGCATCACCAAGGCGTATTGCACACGCGTGGGCGGCGGCCCTTTCCCGACGGAGCTGGACTGGGAAACCCCCGGCACGCCCGGCTACCACATGTCCACCGTGGGCGCTGAAAAAGGCGTGACCACCGGCCGTTCGCGCCGCTGCGGTTGGTTCGACGCGGCCTTGCTCAAGCGCAGCGCGCAGGTCAACGGTTTGAGTGGTTTGTGCATCACCAAGCTCGATGTACTCGACGGCTTGAAAGAGTTGTGGCTGTGCACCGGTTACGAGCTGGACGGCGAAACGATTGACATCTTGCCCATGGGCGCGGACGAAATTGCCCGTTGCAAGCCCATCTACGAATTGATTCCAGGCTGGACCGAAACCACCGTGGGCGTGACCGAGATGGACAAACTGCCTGCCACGGCCCGCTACTACCTCGACCGCATCGCCCAAGTGACCGGCGTGCCCGTGCATGTGGTCTCCACCAGTCCAGACCGTGACCACACGATCTTGCTGCACAACCCCTTTGCGGCTTGATTGAGCGGACCGCCACCCTGTTTTTCACCCACCTTTTGACGGAGTTCCTCCCATGTTGACCGAAGACGGCAAACACCTGTACGTGAGCTACGACGAGTACCACAACCTCATCGAAAAACTCGCCATCAAAATCCACCAGTCCGGCTGGGAATTTGACAACATCTTGTGCCTGGCCCGTGGCGGCATGCGCCCAGGTGACATCTTGTCGCGCATTTTCGACAAGCCCCTGGCCATCATGTCCACCAGCTCTTACCGCGCCGAAGCTGGCACGGTACAGGGTCACCTCGACATCGCCCGCTACATCACCACCCCCAAAGGCGAGATCGCGGGCAAGGTTTTGTTGGTAGACGACTTGGCCGACACCGGCCACACCCTGCGTGCGGTGGTAGACCAGTTGAAAAACAACTACAAGCCCGTGACCGAATTGCGCACCGCCGTGATCTGGACCAAAGGCGTGTCGACCTTCAAGTCCGATTACTCGGTGGAAGACTTGCCCACCAACCCCTGGATTCACCAGCCTTTCGAGCCCTATGACAACATGCGCCCCGAAAAGTTGATGGAAAAGTGGCGCGTCTGAGCCGACTCGGACTTTCCCTGAGTTGACCCCCAACAGCCTCCTTTCCGGAGGCTGTTTGCATTAGGATGTCTGGATGCAAAAAGACCCTCAAAATCCCCCCGCCGTGCCCAACGTCACCGGCCTGATTCACCACCCCTACACACCACCTGCCGGGTTTGACGCACCCCAGCCGGGTGTCTTCAAGGCCTCGACGGTTTACTTTCCCACCGTGGCCGACATGCGCCAGCGCGAGTGGAAAGACAAATCTGCCTACACCTACGGCCTGCACGGCACGCCCACCACCTATTTGCTCGAAGAGCGCTTGTGCAGCCTAGAAGGCGGCTTGCAATGCATGTTGGTGCCCAGTGGTTTGGCGGCGCTGGCCTTGGTGGCCCTGGCGGTCCTCAAAACCGGTGACGAAGTTCTGATTCCGGACAACGCCTACGGCCCCAACAAGGCATTGGCCGATGGCGAGTTGCGCCACTTTGGCATCACGCACCGTTTTTACGACCCGATGGACCCGGATGACCTGTCCCGCCAGATCACGCCCCGCACGCGCTTGGTGTGGCTCGAAGCGCCCGGCTCGGTGAGCATGGAGTTTCCCGATTTGCCCGAGATGGTGCGCCGCTGCCGTGAACGCGGTGTCTTGTGCGCCTTGGACAACACCTGGGGCTCGGGCCTGGCTTTTAAGCCTTTTGATTTGTTGGCCGATGGTGCAGATGGGGCGGGTAGCTTGGCGGTAGACATCAGCGCCCATGCGCTCACCAAGTACCCCAGTGGCGGCGGCGATGTGTTGATGGGCAGCGTCATCACCCGCGACGCGGCTTTGCACCTGCAAATCAAACTTTGCCACATGCGCTTGGGCCTGGGCGTGGCGGCCAACGACGCTGAAACCGTTCTGCGTTCCTTGCCCAGCATCGCGCTGCGTTATGCGGCGCACGACAAGACTGCCCGCGCCTTGGCCGCCTGGTGGCAAACCCAGCCGCAATGCGCGCAACTGATGCACCCGGCCTTTGAAGGCGCGCCCGGCCACGCCCATTGGCAAGCCCTGTGCGACCGTGTGCCTGGCACGGGCTTGGCCGCTGGCTTGTTCAGCGTCATGATCGACGCGTGTTTCAGCCAAGCCCAGGTGGACGCGTTTTGCGATGGGCTGAAACTCTTCAAGATCGGTTACAGCTGGGGAGGCCCGGTGAGCCTGGTGGTGCCCTACAACCTTGCCTCGATGCGACAGAGCTGGCCTGGCCATTTGAAGCCGGGCACGCTGGTGCGTTTTTCGACCGGTCTGGAGTCGGCGCAGGACTTGATTCTTGACTTGCATCAAGCCGTGCAAGCGCATTTGCCCATGGCCTGATCACTGAGGTGTCAAAGCGGGCACTTTTGTGCCCCAAGACACGCGCCCTTGGGGGTTTCCTGACTGTTCAAAGTGTACCGGTGGGGGTAATCTGAATACTTTGAAGTTTCAGATGGGCTTTTCACATGAACGCCGATGCCAAGTCCTTAGAAGCGGCCCGTGAGCCAAACCTGCCCACCATGGCCACGCCCTATGTGCCGCCACCACCCGTGGGGCCGCGCTCGCACATGCGGCCCTTGGGCTTTGCAGATCCTTTTCGCTGGCTGGCAAGGGGCCTGAAGGACATGCGCCAGCACCCGGGTATTGCCTTGTTTTATGGCCTGTGTTTTTGGGGCATGGCGCAGGTGCTGGCCTTGGTGTTCAAGCACAAGCCCGAGTACACCTTGACACTGGTCTCGGGTTGTTTGCTGGTCGGGCCATTTCTGGCCATGGGCTTGTACGAGGTCAGCCGCAAACGCGAGCTGGGCGAAGTGCCCGAGATGTCCAGTTCCTTGATGTGCTGGGACCAGCACATCAAGAGCATGGCCATGTTGGTGCTGGTGCTGATGGTGCTGGAATTGTTGTGGGGCAGGGCGTCGCTGGTGGTGTTTGCGGTCTTCTTCAACACCGGCATGCCGTCGACCACGGGCGTGATCGAGGCGGTGTTCAACCCGCAAAACATCGAATTTTTGATGGTGTATCTGGCGGTGGGCGGCGTGTTTGCGGCCCTGGTTTACGGCTTGTCGGTGGTGTCAATTCCCATGATTTTGGACCGCGACACCGATGCGATTTCGGCCGTGATCACCAGCATGCGCGTGGTTTTTTCGCACCCGGGTGTGATGCTGCTGTGGGGCTTGCTGCTCAGTGTGTTGGTGCTGGCGGCCCTGTGGCCCTGGGCGCTGGGCATCATCGTTGTGGGGCCTTGGCTGGGTCACGCCAGCTGGCACGCCTACCGGGGGAGCGTCGCGTGGGAAGAAAGCCCTGAAGAAGCTGTTACATTGGGCAGCTCAAATTAAAGGAGCCATCTTGGCCACACCCAACTACGGATTCGAAAAACGCCAGAAAGAACTGGCCAAGAAACGCAAAAAAGAAGACAAGCTCAAAGCCAAGTCCGACCGCAAATCGGGCCTGCTGGCTGAAGACGGCTCTGAAATTGAGGGCCAAGAGGGTGATGCCGACGCTGCAGCGCCCGGTGCGGCCGATTCACCTGCTCCTGCCGCCTGAGCTATTCGCTGCAGCCGCTTGACTTGTAGGGGCGACATCCTCGCCTGGATAACCCTTCGCAGCCTACTTGCGCGCCCATCGCCCACAGGGGTGGGCTCCTACAAAGTGCCAAACCGTTTCTGCGTAGGAGCCCACCCCTGTGGGCGATAGCACCCTCGCAGACTCCCAGCAATCGTCTGCACCATGTTGCTCATGCCACTTGCACCAGCTCACGCGCCAAAACCAGCATGTCTGCCATGCTGTGACTCGCTGGGGTGACCAGCGGGGCTTGGGCGTAATGCACAAAGTTGTTGCCGGTGGAGGTCTCGTAGCCCGGGTCGTAGTGACCTGACAGCAGTTCGGTGACCACCTCGCGCATTTCGCCGCGATCAATGCGCTCTTGCCAGCCTTGCACCACGGCTTTGCCACGCAGCGCCACCAGCCGCTCCAGCCGGTCGGCAAACAGGGCGCGGTCTTGCGTGAAAAACGCATAGTCTTCCAGCAGCAAATTCACCCGATTTTCCAGCGACAGGTCCACCCGCAAGCAGGGGCTGGCACGCATGGCCACCATCAGCTCGTCGGGCACCGCCAGGTTGCCCACCTTTTTGCTTTCGGCTTCCACGAACACTGGACGGTCCGCGCTGAAGCCGCGCAACGCATCCCACACCTGTGTGTCAAAAGCTTTTTGAGTAGGCTGTGGCGTGCCCGGAATCAAGCCCAGCACCGAGCTGCGGTGGCAGGCGATGGCCTCCAGATCAAGCACCTGCGCGCCTTCTTGGGCCAATGCCTGCAGCAAACGGGTCTTGCCCGAGCCGGTCGGACCGCACAGCACCTGAAACTGCAGGCGCTGCGATTGGCGTGGCGTGTCTTCCATCACCTCTTTGCGAAAGGCTTTATAGCCGCCTTCGATCAGGTGCACCTTGAAGCCGATTTGCCCCAGGATCAGCGCCAGCGAGTTGCTGCGCTTGCCCCCGCGCCAGCAGTACACCAGCGGCTGCCAGTTTTTGGGCTTGTCCATCACCTGGGTTTCGATGTGCCGGGCGATGTTTTTTGCCACCAAGGCCGCGCCTACTTTTTGCGCCTCAAAGGGGTTGACCTGTTTGTACAGCGTGCCCACTTTGATGCGCTCTTCGTTGTTGAGCGACGGCCAGCTCAAAGCGCCGGGCAAGTGGTCTTCGGCGTGTTCACCTTCGGAGCGTGCATCCAGAATGGCGTCAAACTCGTTCAGTCGGCCCATGGCTTCAAAGGCCGAGATCAGGTGAAGGCTCATTTCAATTGTTTCTTCAAAGTGGGCCAAACATTGGCCAGCATGCGCGGTTGCGCGGCTTCGTTGGGGTGGATGCGGTCGTTTTGAAACCATTTGAGCGGCTCGGCATCGTCGCCCACGCCTTTCAAAAAGAAGGGCACGAGCGCTGCTTTTTGGCTTTTGGCCACTTGGGCATAAGCAGCTTCAAATTGGCGAGCCATCTCGGGGCCATAGTTGGGTGGCATTTGCATGCCCAGCAGCAACACCTTGGCTCCGGCGGCTTGAGCTTGCTGGGTCATGCTCAGCAAGTTGTCTTGCGTCATGGTCATGGGCAGGCCGCGCAGCGCGTCGTTGCCCCCCAGCTCGATGACCACATGGCTGGGTTGATGGCGTTGCAGCAAGGCGGGCAGGCGAGAGCGCCCGCCCGAGGTGGTGTCGCCACTGATGCTGGCGTTGATGACGTCCACACCCGGCTTTTCGTTGGCCAGCTGTTTTTGCAGCAAGGCCACCCAACCGGTGCCGCGGGCCAGGCCGTATTCGGCGCTCAGCGAATCGCCCACCACCAAAATGCGTTGCCCGGAGGCCGCCAGCACTGGCGCGGCAAAGCCCCAGCAGGCAAGGGCCAGCAAGGTCCAGTTAAAGTGGCGTCGTCTCAACAAAGGTTTGTGCATGCCTGAATCCATCCTTGCCGTGCGTGGCGTCTCCAAAACGGTGCAAGACGCCAGCGGCGAACTGCGCATTTTGCGCGATATCGATTTCTCATTGAACGCCGGGGAAACAGCAGCCATTGTCGGTGCTTCTGGCTCGGGCAAAAGCACACTGCTGGCGATCCTGGCCGGATTGGACACGCCCAGCACCGGGCAGGTGGTCTTGGCAGGGCAATCGCTGTTTGATTTGTCCGAAGACGAACGCGCTGCGGTGCGTGCCCAGCATGTGGGATTTGTGTTCCAGAGCTTTCAACTCATGCCCAATCTGACGGCGCTCGAAAACGTCATGCTGCCCTTGGAGCTGGCCGATCGCTCCGATGCCCGCAGCACCGCCACGGCCATGCTGCAGCGCGTGGGCCTGGGCGAGCGCTTGAAGCACCTGCCCAAAGTGCTCAGCGGCGGTGAGCAACAGCGCGTGGCGCTGGCCCGTGCTTTTGTGGTGCAGCCCGATGTGCTGCTGGCCGACGAGCCCACCGGCAGCCTGGACCACGCCACTGGCGAGGCCATCATGGATTTGATGTTCGCGCTCAACCGCGAGCAGGGCACGACCTTGGTCTTGGTCACGCACGACCGCCAGTTGGCCGCCAAATGCGAGCGCAGCTTGGTGATTCAGGCGGGCCGATTGAGCGAGGCGACTGCTCAGCTATAAGTCTGTCGTTTTTCTTGTAGAAGCCCACCCCTGTGGGCGATGGTTTGCAGTGCCTGTTCCATGCCCATCGCCCACAGGGGTAGGCTCCTACAAATAATGCCTATCGATGAACTCTTGGATCGGCCAGGGTGGTGGGACCAACGATAATCCCAGCATGTCATCCCACAAAGTGCTGTTCGGCTTCCATGCCGTGGGCGTTCGCCTCAAGATCGCCCCCCAATCCGTTGTTGAAATCCATTACGAGGTCACCCGCCGCGATGCGCGCATGCGCCAGTTCATTGACAAAGCCCGCGATTCGGGCATGCGCATGATCGAATCGGACGGTGAGCGCCTGGCAAAGCTGGCCGGTGGTCATGGTCACCAGGGCGTGGTGGCGATGGTCTCACCCATTCCGCAAAATCACTCGCTGGACGACCTGCTCGACACCGTGGAAGGCCCGCCTTTGCTCTTGGTGCTGGACGGCGTGACCGATCCGCACAACCTGGGCGCGTGCCTGCGGGTGGCCGACGGCGCGGGTGCGCACGCGGTCATTGCCCCCAAAGACCACGCGGCGGGCATCAATGCCACCGTGGCCAAAGTGGCCAGTGGTGCGGCCGAAACCATGCCGTATTTCATGGTCACCAACTTGTCGCGCACCTTGGGCGAACTCAAGGAGCGCAGCATCTGGATCGTGGGCACCAGCGACGATGCGCCCCGCAACATTTACCAAGCCGACCTGAAAGTGCCCACTGCTTTGGTGCTGGGTGCTGAGGGCGCGGGTATGCGCCAGTTGACGCGCAAGAACTGCGACGAGCTGGTCAGCATCCCCATGCGCGGCGCGGTGGAGAGTCTGAACGTCTCGGTGGCCAGTGGCGTTTGTCTGTACGAAGCCTTGCGCCAGCGAAGCTGAGCCATTTGCGCTGCATTCAACGATTCAAAAAGGAAATCATCATGTTAAAAAACACCAGCCGCATGGCCTTGATTCTTGCCGTGGGCGCTGCCAGCCTTTTGGCCGCCTGCACGCAAGAGCAACAAAACAAAATCAGCCGCGGCATCCAGAACTGGACCGGCACCAATGGCGTGATGGAGGTGTATGCAGGCGAGAAGCTGGTTCGCCGCTTCATCAAGGTGGACAAAGTCAGCACCGCTTTGGGCACAGACGATGGCAAAGCCCGTGCCTACCGCTACGGCTATGGCGTGCTCGATGAGAACTTCAACTTCGAAGTCGATCCGGGTGAGAAAAAAGTTTATTTTGAGGTCAGCGATTACTCGAACACGGTGTTCTTCGAGAGCCCCCGCTGATCCGCCTCAGACCCAGCCCAAGCCGCCCAACAGGGCACCCAAGCCAATGAGCCACAGCATGTGCACCTGGGTGCGCCAGACCACCAGCGCGGTCAGCGCCGTCAGCGCGTACAAGGGCCAGTCCCGCGCAGGCTGGTTGTGAGTCAGCGTCAGCAACCAAGAGGTTGACAGCAGCAGGGCAATCACAATCGGTGACATGCCCGATTTGAAAGCCCGAATGCCCAGTTTGTTGCGGTGCTGGTGAGCCCAGCGTGTGGCGGTATAGGTCAAGACCGAAGAGGGCAGCATGATGCCCATCATGGTGAGCACCAGCCCCAAGCTGGCCAGCCCCACGCTGACCCAGCCGCCACCCAGACTGGCTCCGGCATTCATGCCCACGTTGAAGCCCATCAGGGCCACAAACAAAATGTTGGGTCCTGGCGCGGCTTGCGCCAGTGCGATAGACGAGGTGAACTGCGACTCGCTGAGCCAAAGTTTTTCTTCCACCAAAAAACGGTGCATGTCCGGCGCCACGGTGATCGCCCCCCCCACGGCCAGCAAAGACAGCGAAGCAAAGTGGTTGAACAAACTGAGCCAGTCGCTGGCGCTCAAATCAAGCACCGGGTTCATGGACGCCCTCCGGCATTTGCCGCTTGCTGGGCCAATTGCCAATAGGCCCAGCTGCAGGCCACCAGACCGGTGCCCAACAAGACATAAGCCAAGGGCCAACGCAGCAAACCCACCCCAGTGAAGCTGGCACAGGCCAAGCCGATGCACATGGGCATGCCCATGGGGTTGTTGCGCAGGGCCGACATCAATTTAAGTCCCACGGCAGCAATCAAGCCCGCAGAGACCGCCCCCATGCCGCGCAAGGCGCCTTGGGCCCAAGCCGCGTCAGACATGCCCCCAAACGCCACAGCCAGCAAGAGCACGACCACCATCGGCGCGGCCAACATGCCCGCAACGCCAGCCAGGGCACCGGCCAGCCCAAAATAACGCCCGCCAATCATCAGGGCCAGGTTGATCACATTGGGGCCGGGCATGATTTGCGCGACGGCCCAGTCTTCGACAAATTGCTCGCGCGTCATCCAGCGTTTTTTCTCGACCAACTCGCGCTGCACCACGGCCAGCACGCCGCCAAAGCCTTGCAGGGCCAAAACGGTGAAGGACACAAACAGATCGGTTTTGGAGCGCGGTTGCTGCAGGGGCTGGTGTTCAGACATGTTTTGGATTATCCCTGTGCGGGCTCAATCAGAGGTGTCACCATCCAGCCACACCAGTTGGCCCCGACCGCTCTCGCTCAGCCGTGCCATCAAGGCCACTGCCTGCGTGTCGGGCAGGGCAAAGCGCATAGTGACCACGCTGCCATGGGCCACGTCCAGCAGCTGAGCCTGCGCCAGTTCCAGCTCGCGCCGCACCAGCCCTTCCAGCGCATAAGGCACGCTGCACGCCAGTTGCGCCTGCTTGATCAGCGGGATTTTCTGGGCGGTCAGCAGTGCTTGGGCCACCGCATCGGTGTAGGCCCTCACCAGACCGCCCGCGCCCAGCTTCACGCCGCCAAAGTAACGCACCACCGAAGCCATCACGCCCTGCAGGTCCTGGTGGCGCAACACCTCCAGCATGGGGCGTCCGGCCGTGCCGCCGGGCTCACCGTCGTCGTTGGCCGCCGACTGGCCACCGGCCAGCAGCGCCCAGCACACATGGGCCGCATCGGGGTGCTCGGCCTTGAGCTGCGCCACCCGGGCCTGCGCCTCGTCGCGTCCAGCGATCGATTCGACGCAGGCGATGAAGCGGCTTTTTTTGATGACCAGTTCGTGGTGGGCAGGGCAGGCAAGAGAAAAAGGCATCGTCCAAGAATACCCCAAGGGCTGTGGCACCACACCGTACCGAAGGCCGTCAAAATGACGCTTCGATATGATCCCAAGCTAGACCTGATCAGACAGCTGTCTCTTTCTCTCGCCAGCGTGCCAATTGGTTGATCTGGTCACCATTCTTCTGTCGCATTCACCTGTTTCAAGCACCATGCACCAACCGGCCAGCGCACCCCGCCGCTCGATTTATTACGACTACACCGTGCACCAGCCTTGGTTGCCCTCGCAGCACCCGGCGCAGCCAATGCACCCGGTGGTGATTGCGGGTGGCGGTCCGGTGGGCCTGACGGCCGCTTTGGAGTTGGCCCGCTTTGGGGTGCCCAGTGTGTTGCTGGAGTCGGAGCAGCAGGTCTGTGAGGGCAGCCGCGCCATCGTGTTCACCCGCCGCTCCATGGAAATCCTGCAGCAAGTGGGGGTGGCCGAGCGCGTCACGCAAAACGGCTTGCCTTGGCGCTTTGGCAACTCGTTTTACCGGGGCGAGCGCGTGTTCCGCATGGAAGCCCCGCACGACGAGAACGACCGTTTTGGCCCCATGATCAACTTGCAGCAGCAGTTTTTGGCGCAATACCTGGTGGAGGCCTGCCAGGCCAACCCCCTGATCGACCTGCGCTGGGGCAACCGCGTTACGGCCGTGACGCAACACGCTGACCACGCCCAGCTGCAAGTCGACACCCCCGAAGGCCCGTACACCCTGCAGGCCGAATGGCTGGTGGCTTCCGATGGGGCCCGTTCGGCGATCCGCAGCCTGCTGGACCTCAAGCTCGAAGGCGCTTCTTACGAAGGCCGTTTTGTCATTGCCGACATCCGCATCGACCTGCCTTTGCCCACCGAGCGCCTGGCCTTTTTTGACCCCGAATGGAACC
>JBIKQY010000304.1:0-3745 GCA_044349465.1 Limnohabitans sp.
GACCCCTTGCCGTTTTGGTATGCCCCGCTCGAAGACGCGGCGATTGACCTGAAGGCCTTTCCGCTCAACGCCATCACCCAGCGGCCCATGGCCATGTACCACTCGTGGGACTCGCAAAACGCCTGGTTGCGGCAAATCCACAGCCACAACTACCTGCATGTGCACCCCAGCACCGCGCAGGCGGCGGGCGTGGCCGATGGCGGCTGGGCCTGGGTGGAAAGCCACTGGGGCCAGGTGCGCTGCATGCTGCGCTACAGCGAAGCCGTGGAGCCGGGCACCGTGTGGACCTGGAACGCGATTGGCAAAGGCGACGGTGCCTGGCACCTTGCACCCGGTTCGGACGAAGCGCGCAAAGGCTTTTTGCTCAACCACCTGATCTCGGAAGAATTGCCGCTTCCCCAAGGTGCGGGCGCACCAGCCGGTGCGAGGGTCAGCAACTCTGACCCCATCACCGGCCAGGCGGGCTGGTACGACGTGCGGGTGCGCATTCGACCGGCCGAGCCTGAAGAGGCGGCCCAGAGTTTTCCGCAGGTGGACACCATGCGGCCCGTGCCGGGCGTACGCGGTGGTGTGGCCCAAGTGATGCGCTTTTTTGCAGGGAAATCCAAACCATGATCCAGTGGCTCAAAGACCTCATGCAAGGTCATGCACCTTCCCCTGTCAGCCCCCATCTGATGGAGCCCGGCGGAGGCGCGGCTCAAGCCGTGGACACCGACACCCCCACACTGGCGCGCCAGCTGGCGCTGGTGATTGACCTGAACGTCTGCGTGGGCTGCCACGCCTGCGTGACGGCCTGCAAACAGTGGAACACCTCTGGCATGGCCGGGCCGCTGAGCGATGTCAACCCCTATGCGGCTGAGCCCACCGGCACCTTTTTCAACCGGGTGCAGACCTACGAAGCGGGCAGCTTTCCGAACACCGACACGGTGCACTTTCCCAAAAGCTGCCTGCACTGCGAAGACCCGCCCTGCGTGCCGGTGTGCCCCACGGGCGCGAGCTACAAGCGTGAGGCGGATGGCATTGTGTTGGTCGACGCCGACAAATGCATTGGCTGCAAATACTGCGCCTGGGCTTGCCCGTATGGTGCGCGTGAATTTGACGAAGCCAGCGGCGTCATGACCAAGTGCACCCTGTGCGTGGACCGCATCCACAACCCCCTGCTGCCCGAAGCCGACCGCAAGCCCGCCTGTGTCAAGGCCTGCCCGACCAACGCCCGCTTGTTTGGCGACGTGAAAGACCCGAACAGCGAAGTCAGCCTGGCCATCCGCGAACGCGGCGGTTATGCCCTGATGCCCGAATGGAACACCCGTCCGGCCAACCAGTACCTGCCGCGCCGCGTCACCCCGGCAGCGGTGTCGCCCCTGCCAAGCCCTGCGGGCAAAACTTCTCCACATTGAGGTCTTCATGCGTCCAGCCTGGTCCATCCTTTTGTTCACCACCTTGTCTGGCACGGCCCAGGGCTTGCTGCTGGCGCTGGCCGTGGCCAGCTGGCTGATGCCCCTGGACACGGGCTTTGCCCTCGCGGCCATCGCCTTGGCCGAAGTGCTGTTGGTCGGTGGTCTGCTGGCCTCGTTTTTTCACCTCGGCCAAAAAGCCCGCGCCTGGCGGGCGGCAGCCATGTGGCGCACCTCGTGGATGTCGCGCGAAGTCATCGTGCTGCCTTTGCTCATGGGGCTGGTGGCGCTGTGGTGGCTGGGCTTGTACTTGGGCGCGTCAACCCTTGCCTTGCAGGCACTGTCTGCGGCGGTGGTGGTGGTCACGCTGGCGCTGTGGGTGTGCACCGCCATGATCTACGCGTGCCTGCGCTTTTTGCAGGAGTGGGCGCACCCGCTCACCGTGATCAACTTCACCCTGCTGGGCATGAGTTCGGGCAGCGTGCTGCTGTGCGCCTTGGCCAGTGCCATGGGGCAAACCGCGCTGCTGGCCTTGCTGCAGCCTTGGGTGCTGGCGAGCACCTTGCTGGCTTGGTTCCTGCGCCGCCTGGCTTTGCGCCGCAATGCGCGTTTGTCACCGCACTCCAGCCTGCAATCGGCCACGGGCATTCGCAACCCACAGTTGGTACAGAAATCCATGGGCATGTCGGCCGGGTCTTTCAACACCCGCGAGTTTTTTCACGGCGCCACCGCCCGCACCGTGCGCCGCATGCCCTGGGTGTTTCAGCTGCTGCTGTTTGCGCTGCCTTTGCTCTTGCTGGCCTTGCTCGGTACGCAGTCGGCGGTGGTCTGGTGGGGTGCCGTGGTGTTGCAGTTTGTCGGCCTCTTGGCCGAGCGCTGGGTCTTCTTCGCCCAGGCCCGCCATCCGCAAAACCTGTACTACCAAACCGTGTCTTGAGGCATGGATCTCGGATTAAGTTCTGGATGACAGAACTTTCATATCGAACCGCTACAACGCGCTGAAGTAATCGGCTGGCGAAGGTCGTGGACGGTTTGTGCGGGAGGATTGGATGTGGCCGATGTTGAGGCAGCAAATGGCGCTTTCATGGGCTGGCAAGGCAAACAGTTGGCGAAAGGCTTGCGCGTGCATGGCCTTGCCGCTGGTCAGGCTGGAGCCCAAACCCAAAGCCGTGCACATGAGCATCATGTTTTGCAGGGCGCAGCCGAGTGACACCAGCCGCTCGGCGGTGGGAATGTGGTCTTCGCCGTCATGTTCTGGCTGCTGGGTTCGGCATATGGCCAGCAAGAGCCAGGGCGCGCGGTGCGCCTTTTCGCGTGCTTGGTCAAGCTCTTGGGCGCTGGCTTTTGCATCGCGTTCATGAAGGGCTTGTGCAAAGGCTTGCGCCAACAGGTTTCTCTTTGCTGCGGTGACTTCGACAAAGCGCCAGGGCAGAATTTGTTGGTGGTCCGGCGCGGCGCTGGCGGCCAACAGGATGCGCGACTTTTGTGCCGCATCAGGCCCTGGGCCTTGCAGTCTTTTGGGCAGTGTGGTCCGGCGCGCGTGGAGCCATTGTTCGGCAGCATCGGCCAAGAGCCCATTGGGGGGCACAGACATGGGCTTTCACTTCTCGTCTTGCCACCAGTACCACTTGTACAAAAACCTCTGGCCCAGGCGGCGGAAGGGGGCGAGGGCTTCGGAGCGGAACAGGTGCAAAAAGTGAGGGTAGGTCAGCGCGCTGTTGTAAATCGGCAGCTGAAAGACTTCCTGGCCCGCGTCTTTGCCAGCCACACGCTCGGCCAGGCGTTTGCCCGCCCAGGTGGAAAACGACACCCCATTGCCGCCGTAACCCAGCGCGTACCAAACGCTTTGACTGGGGTCGGGTTGGGTGATGCGCGGCATCATGTCGTGGCTCACATCGACCCAGCCCCACCAGGAGTGCTCGATGGGGATGCCCGCCAGGGTCGGAAATTTGCGTGCAATGCCGTCGGTCAGCAATTTCAGGTGTTGGGGCTCGGGCGCTTCGGCCCCGGTCACGGCACTGCGGCTGCCGATTTGCAGGCGGTTGTCAGGCAGCAGCCGGTAGTAATAGCGCAGGGTGCGCGTGTCGGTCAGAAAGACGCGGGTTTTCAGGCCCGCCGCTTCTATCTGGGCCTGGGTCAAGGGCTGCGTGACCATGTTGTTGGACAAGATGGGCAGCAGCTTGTTTTGGGTCAGCGGGCTCAGGGCCTGGCCGGTGTAGCCACCGGTGCACACGGCCACGCGTTTGGCGCGCACGGTGCCGCCAGGGGTGCGCAGGTGGTGCACGCCGCCCACGGTTTCCCAGCCTTGCACGGGGCTGGCGGTGTGCAGTTTCACACCCAGGGCGCGGGCT
>JBIKQY010000305.1:0-3743 GCA_044349465.1 Limnohabitans sp.
CGCCTGCAATCAGCGCACGCGTGGCGTCTGGGGTGCCTTTGTAGGGCACATGCACCATCTGGGTGTTGCTGCGCATCATCAGCATTTCGGCATTCAGGTGGGAAGTCGAGCCCTGGCTGAACGAGGCGAAATTCAGTTTGCCGGGGTTGCTGCGCGCAAAGTTGACCATGTCACGCACCGAGTTGAAGGGCGAGTCCTTGTTGACCACCAGCACCGTGGCCGAGCGGGCCACTTGGGTGATGGGCGTGAAGTCCTTGAAGGGGTCGTAGGGCAGTTTGCTGTAAAGGTGCGGGTTTTGGGTGTGGGTGACCACGATGGTGTAGAGCAAGGTGTGGCCGTCGTTGGCCGCGCGTGCCACGTCCTGTGCGCCGATCAGCGTACCCGCGCCGGGCTTGTTGTCCACGATAAAGTTGCCACCGGTGTCTTCGCTGAGTTTGCGCGCAATCGTGCGGGCCAGCCCATCAGAGCCAGAGCCTGCCGGAAACGGCACCACGATGCGCACAGGTTTGCCGGGTGTGGGCCAGGCGGCGTCTTGTGCAAAGGCCAGGCTGGCCAGCGGCCCGATGCACAGGCTGGCAAGCAGGGCACTGACCCATGTCCGACGCTGGCGTGTTTGGAAAGACTTGAGTGGTGATGTCATGGAGGTCTCCTTTGGTTTTTGTCGATGACGCCAGCAGGGTTTGACGCTTGCGCCGGAATGAGCTTAGAGGCTGCAGTGAATAAAAACAATTGCAAAATAATAGAATTTTTATAAAATATTTTTATATGCTGAACCTGCGCAGACTGGAACACCTGGCCGTCATTGCCGAGGAAAAATCCTTCCTCAAGGCGGCGCTGCGCCTGAACCTGACCCAGCCGGCGCTCACACGCAGCATCCAGACGCTGGAAGAGTCCTTGGGCTTGCAACTGCTCAACCGGGCGCATGAGGGGGTCAGCCTGACGGAAGCCGGGCAGCGCATCTTGCCCCGGGCCTTGCAAATTTTGGGGGACGCCGAGAGTCTCAAGCGCGAGGCGCAGCAACTGGTCGGGGTCGACTCGGGGCATGTGAATTTTGGCGTGGGGGTTTTCCCGGCAGAGGCATTTCTGACCCGCCTGCTGATCGAGCAGGTTCGAGAAAAACCGGGCCTGACGGTGGATGTGGACATTGGCAACTGGCAGCGGTTGCGGGGCAAGTTGCAGCGCAACGAACTTGATTTTGTGGTGGCCTTGACGCACAGCTTGCCGCCGCCTGCCGACTTTGCCGTGCACCCCTTGCCGCCACAGCGCTTTGGTTTTTTTGTGCGCCAGTCGCATCCTTTGCTGGCGCTGGATGCATGGGCGCAGCGCCAAGCTTTGCGCCATTACAAGCTCATTGGCCCGGTCTTGCCGCTTCAGGCCAGACTGGCTCTGCAGGAGATTTATGAATTGCCCCACCACGAAGAATTGCCCGTGGGGCTGAACTGCGACAGCGTGGCGGTGTTGCAGTCGGTGATGCTGTCCAGTGACTGTGTCTTGTTTGCCACGCACGAGGCCATGGCCAGTGCTTTGCCCAGCGCTGTTTCCGCTGCACAAGGCGTGGCCTTGCCGCATGTGCAGTACGCCGCTGCACAAGCGCTGGCCACATCGGTCATCCATGCCCAAGGGCGGGTGTTGTCGCCGGCGGCTTTGTGGCTGATTGGCAAGATCGAGCACGTGCTGGCTTCAACTGGCCCTGAAGTGAACGATTCTTTGCTGGCGACTGAGACGCCAAGGGTGAACCGGCGTTGAAGCCGCTTTGAAGCCGTTTTGGGTCCGTGCAGCGTCCTAGTGAGCGGCCCGGAGGGTGGAGATCAGCTGGCTTTTTCCAGGTCCCGCAGCCGAAAGCGCTGTATTTTTCCTGTGGCCGTTTTGGGCAACTCGGCCACAAAGTCGATGAAACGCGGGTATTTGTAGGGGGCCAAGCGCTCTTTCACAAAGGCTTTGACTTCATCTTGTGTGAGGCTTTGACCGGCTTTGAGCACGATGAAGGCCTTGGTCTTGGTCAGGCCGTCGGTGTCTTCCTTGCCGATCACGGCTGCTTCCAAAATCGCGGGGTGTTGCACCAAAGTGGACTCCACCTCAAAAGGCGAGACGTAGATGCCACTGACTTTGAGCATGTCGTCGTTGCGCCCGGCGTAGGTGTAGTAGCCGTCGGCGTCACGCGTGTACTTGTCGCCGCTCTTGGTCCACACGCCCTGGAAGGTGTCGCGGGTTTTCTCGCGGTTGTTCCAGTACATCAGCGCGCTGCTGGGGCCTTGGATGTACAGATCGCCAATCTCGTCGTGGCCAGTGACCACGCTGTTGTCTTCGTTGCGCAACTGCACTTCGTAGCCGGGCACGGCTTTGCCGGTGGTGCCATAGCGCACGTCGCCGGGGCGATTCGACAAAAACACGTGCAGCATTTCGGTGGAACCGATGCCGTCGATGATGTCGCAGCCAAAGTGCGCAGACCAGCGCTCGGCGATGTCGCGCGGCAAGGCTTCACCGGCCGACGAGCACAGGCGCAGTGCGACCCGGCTCTTGGCCGGCAGATCGGGGTTGGCCAGCATGCCGCCGTAGCCGGTGGGCGCGCCATAGAACACGGTGGGTTGGTGGTCGACCAGTCGTTTGAAAGTGGCTTGTAGGGTGGGGCGCTCGGCCATCAGCACCACCGTGGCGCCCACGCTCAGGGGGAAGGTGAGGGCATTGCCCAAACCATAGGCAAAGAAGAGCTTGGCAGCCGAGAACACGGTGTCGTTCTCTTGCAAGTTCAGCACCCCCTTGCCGTACAGCTCGGCTGTCCAATACAAGTTGCCTTGGCTGTGCACAGTGCCCTTGGGTTTGCCGGTGGAGCCGGACGAATACAGCCAAAAAGCCGGTTCATCGGCCAGGGTTTGTGCGGGCAACACTGGGGTGTTTTGCGCCACAAAGTCGGCCATATTGAACTGGCCCTGTGTCAGTGCGGCGGTTGGGCGCGAAACGACCACATGGCGCACTTCGGTCTTGACCAAATCCATGGCCGCTTGCAGCGTGGGCAGCAAGGCCCCCGACACCAGCGCAGCTTGTGCGCGGCTGTTGCGCAGCATGAAGGCATAGTCTTCGGCTGTGAGCAAGGTGTTCACGGCCACCGGCACCACGCCCGCATACAGCGCGCCCAGAAAAGCCACCACCCAGTCGCTGCTGTCATGCATGAGCAGCAGCACGCGCTCTTCGCGGCGGATGCCCATGGCCTGCAGACCACCAGCAAAGCGGCGGATCTGCTCGGTCAGTTCGCCATAGGTCAATCTGCCCACATCGTCGATCAATGCGGTTTTGGCCGCTCGCCCGGCATGGGTGGCGATCAGGTGCTGGGCAAAGTTGAAGTCGGTGCTGGGGGGGTTCACAGTGCGTGTCATGTTTTGTCTCCTCGGGGTGTTCAGTCGGTGCAGATGTAATTTTGCGTGTCAGGTTTTTGTGGGAGGTCGCCCCTGCGACCGAATGTGGGTTCCATCAGCATTCGGCCGCAGGGGCGGCCTCCTACAGGGTCAAAGGGGCAAAGCCACGCCTTGAGCCGCCAGCGCATCCAGCGCGAGCGAGCTGCCTTGCACGGCTGTGCGGCGGTGGTAGAAGTTCAGCGCTCGCAGACCCCCCAGCTCTTCGCCGCCCCCGGCGCGGCCTGGGCCGCCGTGCAAGCTCATGGGCATCACGTTCCCGTGGCCGCTGTGCAGGGCCGCCACATCGGGCGAAATCGCATGCACACGGCCGTGGCTGCTGGCCAGCTCGACCGA
>JBIKQY010000306.1:0-3726 GCA_044349465.1 Limnohabitans sp.
GCTCTGGATGACCTCTTGCGCCCGGCGCATGGCGGTGACCATGGCCGCGCAGGCCAGCTCTTCCTTGCTGGTGAAGTGCTTGTACAGGCTGGCCTTGGCGATGCCCACTTCGGCCGCCACCTCGTCCACCGTCATCGCATCAAAGCCTTTTTCGGACAACAAACGGTTGACCGATTGGATGATGGCCGCCTCGCGGGCGGCGAGCATCTGGACTTTGAAGGATTTCTTGGGCGCAGTCACGTTGGTTGTGTTCATGCGGCGATTCTAGCCGCGCAGCCCAAAAAAAGACCGCATGGTAACCCTTGGATACGACCGTGTCTTTTCAAGACCCCGGCACAACGCCTGCCACGCCCTGCTGCACGGTCCAACGGCTCTGCAGCACCAGCCGGGCTTGGGGCCGGGCCGGGTGCGGGGTGGTCAGGAACTGCGCCTCCAGGCGTTCAGGCCGGATGTCGATCAGGGTGTAACCGCGCTCGTCCGAGCGGGCGTTGCGGATGTCCGGGTTGTCGCGCTGGATGTGCGCCATGACTTTGGGTGACATGCCCCGGGTGGACACCGAGGTGGTGACCACCTCACTGGCCACCACGGGCGAGTGCTCGTCGCCCGGCCGCACGCGCAACTGCGCCGCCACATTGGCATGCACATCGCCGCCGAGCATGACCACATCGCTCAGTCGCGCATCGGCCACCGTCTGCAACAGGCGCGCCCTTGCTTGTGGGTAACCGTCCCAGCCGTCGGTGAAGGCGCTGCGCCCCAAGGGGGTCTGAATGCCACTGCTGGCCATCAAGGTGGACTGCGCCAGCAGCTTCCAGCGCCGCTGGCTTTGCGTCAAGCCTGCGGTCAGCCATTGCTCTTGCGCCTGGCCCAGCATGCTGCGCGCCGGGTCGGCCAGCGCATCACAGCCCATGACCACACGCCCGCCACCGCGCATCAAGTCGGGGCAGGCCTGGTGGTCGCGGTGTTGGCGGCAGTCCAGGGTCCACAAGTCGGCCAATGTGCCCCAGGCCATGCGGTCGTGGATGCGCATCTGGCTGGGCTGCTGCGGGTCGGGCCCCAGGCGCAGGGGCATGTGCTCAAAGTAAGCCTGGTACGCCGCCGCCCGGCGCTGCAAGAAAACCGCCGGGTCGGTGAAATTCCGGTCCAGGTCGTTGGCGTAATCGTTCACCACCTCGTGGTCGTCCCAGGTCATGAGCCAAGGGTGGGCCGCGTGGCAAGCTTGCAGGTCGGGGTCGCTCTTGTAGTGTGCGTGGCGAGCGCGGTATTCGGCCAAGGAAAACGGCATGCCGCTTTCGTGGGCGCGGATTTTGTATTGTTTGTTGCTGCTTTCGTAGATGTAATCGCCCACAAAGAGCACCAGATCCAGGTCTTGCGCGGCCATGTCGCGGTGCGCGACGTAGTGGCCTTGTTCGTAATGCTGGCAAGACGCCAGGCCCAGGCGCAGGCGGCGCACGGCCTCACCCAAAGCCGGGCTGGTGCGGGTGCGGCCCACCGGGCTGACGGCGTTGCCACTGACAAAGCGGTACCAATAATGCCGCCCCGGCTGCAAGCCATCGGCCAGCACGTGCAGGCTGTGGCCACGGCGTGCATCAGTGCTCAAGCGCCATTGGCGCAGGGGTTGGCGCAAGGCCTCATCGGCAAACAGCTCACACACCACGGGCGCGCCCGATGCCTGGCGGGCGGCATCGTCGTCATGGAGCACCAAGCGCGTCCACAGCACCACGCTGCCCGGCTGCGGCTGGCCGCTGGCGACGCCCAAGCTGAAGGGATTGAGCCGCCAACGCGGCGGCGCGCTTTGCGCCTGCGCGCCGGGCGACAACCACGGAGCCAATGCAGCCGCCATCGCCATGCGGTGCAGATCGCGGCGCGACCAAGGTGCATCTGGGCGGTTGGGGATAAGGGGCATGGGGCGTCGTGGGGCATGGGGCGTCGTGGGGCGTGCAGGGAGGGTTCTCGCTGAACGCTGAAACCCGAACTCTAAACGCTCAAGTGACAGACTGCTTGAGAGGGGGGCGGCACAATGGACGGCATGACCCGTTCGACCCGACCCCGCAAAGACCACCTGGATGCCCTGGCCGTGGGCATTTTGCTGGTGTGCTGCATGTTTTGGGGCTTTCAGCAGGTGCTGGTGAAAGCCACGGTGGCCGAATTGCCGCCGGTGTTCCAGTCGGCCGTGCGCGGCTTGGGGGCGACGCTGCTGCTGTGGCTCTGGTGCCAATGGCGCGGGGTGCGCCTGTTTGAGCGCGATGGCAGCTTGAAGGCGGGTTTGCTGGTCGGCTGCTTGTTTGCGGTCGAATTTGCCTTCATCTACATCGGCCTTCAGCACACCTCGGCTTCGCGGCTAACGGTGTTTTTGTACACCTCGCCTTTTTGGGTGGCGGCTCTGCTGCCTTTGTTCATCCGCACAGAACGCCTGCGGCCCGTGCAGTGGCTGGGCATGGCCTGCGCTTTTGCAGCCGTGGTGTTTGCCCTGCGCGAAGGCTTTGGCGGCGGTGGGGCCACGGGTGACCTGATGGGTCTGGCGGCCGGAGCTTTGTGGGGCCTGACGACGGTGGCCATCCGTGCGGCCAACCTCACACGCCTGTCTGCAGAGAAGCTGTTGTTTTACCAACTGGCCGTGAGCACCGCGGTGCTGATCCTGCTCTCGCTCGGGATGGGCGAGCCTTGGGACGGCCACTGGAGCGGTTTTGCCATCGGCTCGGTGGCGGTGCAAACCGTGGTGGGCGCATTCGCCAGTTACTTGGCTTGGATGTGGATGCTGGGCCACTACCCGGCCACCAAGATCTCGGCCTTTGTCTTCCTCACACCGCTGTTCGCACTGCTGTTTGGCATGCTTTGGCTGGGCGAAGCCGTGACCCTGACCTTGATCCTGTCCTTGACGCTGGTGGCGGTGGGCATCGTGCTGGTCAACCGAAAATGAAGCCTGTACACCACGCCATCCTCTTGTAGGAGCCCACCCCGTGGGCGAAGGTTTGCAGGGCGTGTGCCACGCCCATCGCCCACAGGGGTGGGCTCCCACAAGAAACAGCCCATCGCCCACGGGGTGGGCTCCTACAAAAGACCATTTACCCATTCGATAGAAAGACCTCCATGACTTACCAAGCTCTGCAAATTGAAAAAGACGACGCGGGTTACCGCTGCACCCTGAAGACGCTGGATGACAGCGCCTTGCCCGAAGGCGACGTGACGGTGCAGGTGGATTACTCCACCATCAATTACAAAGACGGCCTGGCCATCACCGGCAAAAGCCCGGTGGTGCGCAAGTTCCCGCTCACGCCGGGCATCGACCTGTCGGGCACCGTGACAGACAGCCAGCACCCGCTGTTCAAAGCGGGTGACCAAGTGGTGCTGAACGGCTGGGGCGTGGGCGAGAGCCACAGCGGCGGACTGGCGCAAAAGGCGCGCCTCAAGGGCGACTGGCTCGTCAAACTGCCTGCTGCTTTCACCCCACGCCAGGCCATGGCCATTGGCACCGCCGGTTACACCGCCATGTTGTGCGTGATGGCGCTGCAAAAGCACGGCGTCACACCCGCCAGCGGCGACATTCTGGTGACAGGCGCTGGCGGCGGCGTGGGCAGCGTGGCGATCGCCTTGTTGGCCAATCTCGGCTACCGCGTGGTCGCCAGCACCGGTCGCCTGCAAGAGGCCGACTATCTGCGCCAACTGGGTGCAGCCGACGTCATGGACCGGGCCGAACTGTCAGCGCCGGGCAAACCGCTGGCCAAAGAG
>JBIKQY010000307.1:0-3701 GCA_044349465.1 Limnohabitans sp.
ACCACCAAGGCCGTGACCAAGGGCTACGCCATCGGCTCGGCAGGCCTGGCCTCGCTGGTGCTGTTTGCCGACTACACGCACAAACTGGAAGCCTACGGCAAGGCCATCAGTTTTGACTTGTCCGACCCTCTGGTCATCATTGGACTGTTCATTGGCGGGCTGATCCCCTATTTGTTCGGTGCCATGGCCATGGAAGCGGTGGGCCGTGCTGCAGGCAGTGTGGTGGTTGAAGTGCGTCGCCAGTTCAAGGAGATCCCCGGCATCATGGAAGGCACGGCCAAGCCCGAATACGGCAAGGCGGTTGACATGCTGACCACGGCCGCCATCAAGGAAATGGTCATTCCAAGCCTGTTGCCCGTGGTGGTGCCGGTGTTGGTGGGCTTGATCCTGGGCCCCAAAGCGCTGGGCGGTCTGCTGATGGGCACCATCATCACTGGCCTGTTTGTGGCGATTTCCATGTGCACCGGCGGCGGTGCTTGGGACAACGCCAAGAAATACATCGAAGACGGCCATCACGGCGGCAAAGGTTCAGACGCCCACAAGGCAGCCGTGACCGGAGATACGGTGGGTGACCCCTACAAGGACACCGCTGGCCCTGCCATCAACCCGCTCATCAAAATCATCAACATCGTGGCCCTGCTGATCGTGCCGCTGGTGATGAAGTTTCACGGGGGCTGATGGGCACTGTGGTTTGAAAGGCCCGCTTTGGCGGGCTTTTTTGTGCCCGGCTGAGCCCCAAAGGTCGATGTCCCATGGGTGATTTTCAAAATCCTGCCCGGGTTCACAATAGCTCCATGCAAATGAATTTCATCGCCAACCAATCCATCCCCGCCCTGGCAGGCCAAACCATCGACGTGCTCGACCCGTCTGACGGGCAGGTGTTCGATCAAATCCCGCGCAGCCAAGCGGCCGACATCGATGCCGCTGTTGTGGCGGCGCGAGCCGCCTTCAACGGCCCTTGGGGCAAGCTGAGCGCCGTGGAGCGCGGGCGTTTGCTCATGAAGCTGTCGCAAAAAGTGAGCGAGCACGCCACCGAGCTGGCTGCGCTGGAGCAACGCGACTGCGGCAAACCCACCAAACAGGCCGCCGCCGACTCCGTGGCTTTGGCACGCTACTTTGAGTTTTATGCCGGGGCCTGCGACAAACTGCACGGCGAGACCCTGCCCTACCAAAACGGTTACAGCGTGCTGACCTGGCGCGAGCCACACGGCGTCACCGGTCATGTGATCCCCTGGAACTACCCGATGCAAATTTTTGGGCGCAGCGTGGGCGGCGCTTTGGCTGCAGGCAACGCCTGCGTGGTCAAGCCCGCCGAAGACGCGTGCCTGAGCCTGATCCGCGTGGCGCAGCTGGCGGCCGAGGTGGGGTTTCCGCCGGGGGCCATCAACATCGTCACCGGCTACGGCCACGAGGTGGGCGACGCGCTGGCCCGCCACCCGGGCATTGACCACATCAGCTTCACCGGCAGCCCCCGCGTGGGCACGCTGATTCAGCAAGTGGCCGCCGAGCGCCATTGCCCCGTCACGCTGGAGCTGGGCGGCAAAAGCCCACAAATCATTTTTGACGACGCCGACCTGGACGCAGCCATTCCGGTGGTGGTCAACGCCATCGTGCAAAACTCCGGCCAGACCTGCAGCGCTGGCTCACGCGTGCTGATCCAGCAAGGCATTTACGAGCCGCTTTTGAAGCGCCTGAGCGAGGCCTTCAGCCGCCTGCAGGTGGGCTCGGCCGCCATGAACCTGGACTTGGGGCCCTTGATCCGCGCCAGCCAGTTGGAGCGGGTCACCGGCTTTTTGGACCAAGCCAAGGCGGATGGCATTGCCACTGTGGCCCAAGGGCAAATCGCGGCAGGTGTGCCTGCGGGCGGTTTTTACCAAGCCCCCACCCTGCTGCGCGACGTACCGGTGATGCACCGCTTGGCGCAAGAAGAAGTCTTCGGCCCGGTGCTGTCGGCCATGTCCTTCACCGACGAAGACCACGCCATCGAGCTGGCCAATGCCACCGAGTTCGGCTTGGTGGCGGGCATCTGGACACGCGACGGCGGGCGGCAGTTCCGCATGGCCAAGCGCGTGCGCAGCGGCCAGGTGTTCATCAACAACTACGGTGCAGGCGGTGGCGTGGAGCTGCCCTTTGGCGGGGTCAAGTCCTCGGGCTATGGCCGCGAAAAAGGCTTTGAAGCACTGCTGGGTTTCACCACCCTCAAGACGGTGGCCATTCAGCACGGTTGATCCGTCTTGGCTGCCCCACTTTAAACCAACTTGACGGGGATTTTCGTATTTGTCATCCCGGACTCTGATCCGGGATCCATGGCTTACAAGGGAGATGGACCCCGGGTCTTCGCCCGGGGTGACAATTTAAAAGTCTTCGCCCGGGATGACAACTTGAAAGTCTTCGCCCTAGACGACCAATTTAATGTCTTCGCCCTGTGTTCAACGTGCGCCGGGTGGCTCGGGCACAATCAACCCCCATGTCTGAACGCGTCATTCCGCTGGTTGACCAGCGCCATCCCAGTTTGCCTTTGCCCCCGGTGTTGGCGGGGGATGACCTGAGCGCTCTGCCGCTGGACGGCCTGCGCCGCCCGCTGACCGATTTGCGCATCAGCGTGACGGACCGCTGCAACTTCCGCTGCAGTTACTGCATGCCCAAAGAAGTCTTCGACAAGGACTACGCCTACCTGCCGCACAGCCACCTGCTGAGCTTTGAAGAGATCACCCGCATCGCCAACGTGTTCGTGGGCCGGGGCGTGCGCAAGATCCGCTTGACGGGTGGCGAGCCGCTGCTGCGCAAGAACATCGAAATCCTGATTGAGCAACTTGCCGCCCTGCGCACGCCCGACGGCCAGCCGCTGGACCTGACGCTGACCACCAACGGTTCGCTGCTGGCCCGCAAGGCCCAAAGCCTGAAAGACGCGGGCTTGCAACGTGTCACCGTGAGCCTGGACGGGCTGGACGACGCCGTCTTTCGTCAGATGAACGATGTGGACTTTCCGGTGGCCGATGTGCTGGCCGGCATCGAAGCGGCGCGGGCTGCGGGCTTGGGGCCGATCAAGGTCAACATGGTGGTCAAGCGCGGCACCAACGAACACGAAATTTTGCCCATGGCCAGGCACTTCCAGGGCACTGGCATTGTGCTGCGCTTCATCGAATACATGGACGTGGGCGCAACCAATGGCTGGTGCATGGACGAGGTGCTGCCCAGCGCCGAGGTGGTGCGCCGCCTGCATGCCGAGCTGCCGCTAATTCAACTGGACCCAGCCGCCCCAGGCGAGACCGCCGATCGCTGGGGTTATGCCAACGCCCAAGGCAAACATGATCCGTCGCTGGGTGAGATCGGTGTGATCAGCAGCGTGACGCAGGCCTTTTGCGGTGACTGCAACCGCGCCCGTTTGTCCACCGAAGGGCGTCTGTATTTGTGCCTGTTTGCCAGCCAGGGCTATGACCTGCGCCAGCTCTTGCGCGACCCAGCGCAAAGCGACACCGCGCTGGCCGCCACGGTGGATGCCATCTGGCGCGGGCGGACGGACCAATATTCGGTGCTGCGCAGCCTGCGCGGCCCCGACACCGCCAGCGGCCCTGGCCGCCGGGTGGAAATGAGCTACATCGGAGGCTGAAGGCCATGAACCCCCACACCCAGAATGCACCGGGCATCACCGGCCTCATCCTCGCAGGTGGGCGCGGCTCGCGCATGGGCGGCGTTGACAA
>JBIKQY010000380.1:0-3055 GCA_044349465.1 Limnohabitans sp.
CAAATTTGTGATCGCCTGCCGGTTCAAATTTTTGACATCCGGGAATGCAGGCCTTCAGGATTTCGGGGTCATTCAGAGCCTCCCAAGCTTGCTGCTGCGTCACTTGGAGCGTGCGTTGTCCAGTCATGTCCATGTTGATTTCTCCTGTTAAAACTTAATTGGGGAAGTGCTCGTACGTTTCATGAGCTTGCTGATGGCTTGTGCAAGGTCTTCCAGCTTGCTGAGATTATGAACAGCGAGCATCCCATCGGCATGTTGGTGCAAGACCTGTGCCCCGCTGGCCAGTGGTGCATAGCCGTCATAGCGCAAGAGCGGATTGAGCCAGAACAGCTGCCTGCAATGGCGCTTGAGCCATTGCACTTCTGACTTCAAGTCGGCAGGCTCTCCGGTGTCCAGACCGTCACTGATGAGCAGCACCACGGTTCGCCGCCCCACCAAGCAACGCGCATGCTTCTCGCGCAAAGTGGAGAGTGATGCACCCAAGCGGGTGCCCCCGGCAAAATCGGCGATGCGCTCGTTGGCTTCCTCGAGCATCCGGTCGGTGTCCTTGTGCTTGAAGGCGGGACGCAGATCCGTGAGGTCTGTGCCAAAAGCAAAAACAGCGCGTGGGTGCGCCTTTGTGGCTTGGTGCAAAAAGGCCAAGAGCAATCGGGCGTATCGCTCCATGGACCCGGAAATATCCACCAACACCAGCAAGGGCAAAGCCTGCGGTTGACGCGCACGTTGGGGCAGCCACAGCAACTCACCTTCGGATCGACCTGCTTGCTGCATGGCCGCAGGCCAATGCGGGCGCTGACCGCGCAGACCCGCACGGGTGCGTCGGCCAGGCACCGGCTCCAAAGACAAGGGGATGTCGCGGACCAAGCGCTCGATCAGTCGGAATTCACTGGCGTTCAGTGTTGCAAAGTCTGCATGGTGCAGCCGCTGGCGGTCACTGGCGGTCATGGCCGCATCGAGTTGAATTTCACTTTCCTGGCGAGGGCCGCCTTCGGGCTTCTTGGCGGCAGCCAAGGCCTCTTGCACCCTTGCTTTGCGCGAAGGTGGCTGGCCCTGACGCACTTTGGGCAACATTTGTGCGAGCAGTTGCTGGGCCAATTCGGGGTTCCTGAACAAGGCCGAAAACAGCTGATCAAAGACCTCCATGTCTTGCTGGCGGTTGACCAACACAGAACCCAGAGCAGCGTGAAGGTCGTCTTTGCGCTCAAGGCCCACAAGGCCAGCGGCTTCAATGGCCAATGCCATGCGTTGGCTGTCAATGGGCACACCCGCTCTGCGCAAGGCACGGCCAAAACCAATGATGTTTTCGGGCAGCTTGCCGCTGCGCGCATCCCCGAGTTTCATGCGTTCAACCCTGCTGCGGCGCAGGTCGCAAAAGTTCATCGATCAACGGCACCAGCGCGGCCACATCTTCGCGCTGCTTGAACAAAATGCCCGCCGTATCCTGAATCACCTCAGGGTCCAACGCGAGGGTGTCCAGTGCCACCAATGCCTTGGCCCACTCCACGCTCTCGGCAATGCCCGGTGAACGCTGAAAGGCATTGGCAAATGGCAAAGAACGCAAGCGCGACACAAACTCTGTGACGGCCTCGGTCAACAAGGGGCCGGCGTTGGGCACTTGACTTTGCACAATAGCGTGCTCGCGTTCCCGCTCGGGGTAATCCATCCACTGGTAAAGGCAGCGACGTTTGACCGCATCGTTCAAATCGCGCGTGCGGTTGCTGGTCAGGATGGTGATGGGTGCGACCTGGGCCTTGATCGTGCCCAGCTCCGGAATGGTGACTTGGTATTCGCCCAGGTATTCCAGCAAGAAGGCTTCAAAAGGTTCATCGGCACGGTCGACTTCATCAATCAATAACACAGCCCCCGGGGCCGGTGCCTCCAAAGCCTGCAACAAGGGCCGACGAATCAAAAAACGCGATTGGTAAACGGCCTGCTCGATCTCGGCCGCACTTTGTGTGGCTTGCACAGCGCGCATGTGCAGCAGTTGGGCCGTGTGGTTCCACTCGTACAGGGCCTCGCGCTGCTCCATGCCGTCGTAACACTGCAAACGCAGCATGGGCCGCCCCAACACCTTGGCCAGGGCTTTGGCCAATTCTGTCTTGCCGACACCGGGCTCGCCCTCCAGCAACAGCGGTCTGCCCAGCTTCATGGCCAGAAAAACCGATGTCGCCAGACGACGAGGCGCGTGATAACCCACACCCTCCAGGGCGTGGGTCAATGCATCGATGCTGACAAAACCGTGCGTGGGTTCAAGCATTGGCCTGCTGCACTGCCCGCTGAGTCTGCACCTTGATCAATTGGGCGCGGAAAGCCGCCGTGGCGTGCAAGTCGCCATTGAGCTCACCCGCATCAATTGACACGCCCTCTACCGCCTCGGGCGTGAAACTCTTGGACAAAGCGGCCTCAAGACCTGCATGGCGAAACACACCATTGCCCGCGCCCGTGATGGCGACGCGAACGCCCTGGTCTGTTTGTGCCACAAACACGCCCACCAGCGCAAAGCGCGAAGCGGGTTGGCGGAACTTGGCGTAAGCCGACTTTTTAGCCGATGGGAAATGAATGGCGGTGATCAACTCACCCTCTTCCAAAGCCGTGGTGTACATGCCCTGGAAAAAATCATCGGCGGCGATCTTGCGCTTGTTGGTTTGCACCGTGGCACCCAATGCCAAGACGGCGCTGGGGTAGCAAGCCGCAGGGTCGTTGTTGGCCACCGAGCCGCCCATGGTGCCCATGGCACGAACCTGGCGGTCACCGATGTTGCCCGCCAAGGCAGCCAATCCCGGGATCGAGGATTTCACTTCGGCGCTGTCGGCCACAAATTCATGGCGCGTCATCGCGCCAATGACCAGTGTGTTGCCTTCTTTTTTGATACCGCTCAATTCACTGACTCCGCCCAAGTCAACCAAGCTGCCGGGCTGGGCCAAGCGTTGTTTGAGCGAAGCGATCAAGGTCTGCCCACCGGCCAGAGCTTGGCCACCTGCAGAGATTTTGGCCATGGCGTCCGCCAATGCGGCGGGCCGTTCGTATGCGAATGCGTACATGTTGTGATTCCTCA
>JBIKQY010000041.1:0-12492 GCA_044349465.1 Limnohabitans sp.
CCGCTTTGCTGGTGCCGTAGGCCACCCGCAAGGTGCTGGCTCTGAGGCCCGAGATCGATGCGATGTTCACGACGCTGCCGCCCCCGTTTTTGAGCATGAGCTTGGCACACGCCTGTGTGCACCAAAAGGCCCCGTCCAAATTGGTGTCCATGATGGACCGCCAATCTTGCCAAGTCACGTCCAGGATGGGTTTGAAAATGGCAACGCCCGCGTTGTTGACGAGTGAATCGATGCGACCGAATTTTTTCTCGATGCGATCGATGGAACGTGTCACCTGCGTGGGCTTGGACACATCACAGGCAATCGCGAGGAAATCGGGGCTGTTGAATTGGTCTTGGGTTTTGGCCAGCGTTGCCTTGTCTTTATCCATTGCCGCCACCCGGTAGCCGCGCTTGAGGAAGGTGTTGCAAATCTCCAAGCCAATGCCGCGAGCGCCACCGGTCACGACCACCACGGGGCTGGAATTTTGGGGTGTTTTCATGTTCATGATCGATTGGGGATTTCTGAAAAAAGCTTGAAGAACAAACCTCGCGAGATGGCTGAGGGGGTATCAAGCGGCCAATCGCCTGGCCCGCTCCAAGGTGCGCAAGGCGTTGCGGTAGGTGGGGACTTCCACCCAAAGCCCATCGACCAGTGCCCGGTCCTCACCCCGTGCGCGTGCGGCCTCAAAAGCAGTGACCATGGCGCTGGCGCGGCGGACATCGTCGTCGCTGGGTGTCAAGGCTGCATTGATGGACTGGGCGTGGTCTGGGCGCACCAGGGACTTGCTGCGGTAGCCCAGGCGCCTGCTGTAGTGGGCCTCTTTGAAGGCCCCTTCTTCATCGGTGAAGGTGTAGGGTGCATCGATGGGTTCTATCCTGGCTGCCCGGCACTCCAGAATGAAGCGCCGCCTGGCGTAGTCCAGCTCATTGGCATCGGCTTGGCGCTCGGCAAACAGGTCGCAGGCGAGGTCTTCGGCCCCGAGCAATGCGCAGCGGATTCTGGCGCTCCCGGCGACGATGCTGCGCACGTCCACCACGCCTAGCGCTGTTTCACAAACAGGCAGTATTTCTGTCGATCCCAACGCGATGCCCAAGGTGTTTTCCATGGCGGTGATGGCCTCGTCCAAGGCCCTCATCTGCGCAGCGCTCGAAGCCATGGGGTAGGAGACGACGTGGGGGCGGCCGTGCATGGCGGCTTGCAGATCAATCAGCCCATCTGTGGCCAGGTCGTTGATGCGAACCACTGCCACCTTGCTCGCTGTGCGCCAGCGGGCCAGCAATGCGGAGATGCTTTCGCGGGCCTGAGGGCGGCGCTGCGGCGGGGTGAAGTCCTCAAGGTCCGCGATCAGCGCGTCTGCGGGGCAAGCCAGCATGGACTCGTGGGCTGCAGCGTCTGCACCCGGACCAAACAGCCAAGTGCGTCGAAGTTCAGGATCGATGGGGGTCATAGTCACCTTGATGAGTTCTTGAGGTTCAAATTGACGTTGGCATCAACTGCCTTGGGACATGGCGCGTTGCAGGAAGTCGATCAGGGCCTGATTGCGAGAGATTTTTTTTCGCTCAGGTGGGCACAGTGCCACGATGTGGGTGCCGAACTTGGTTTGTGGGGTCCAGGGGGTCAGCACTTTGACCAAGCTGCCTTGTTCGATGGCTGGGACGCACAGGTAGTCGGGCAAGAGAGCGATGCCCATGCCCGCCAAGGCCGCTTCCAGCACGGCTTCTGGGTTGTCCACGCGGTACCGCCCACTCACTTTGACTTCCATATGGCGGGGCTCGCTTGGGCTTCCGGCCAGGTTGTGCTGCAAGGTCCAGTGGTCATCGGTGTTGTCGCGACGGTAATACACACACGCGTGACCGTTCAGCTGGGCAGGTTCAGCGGGCAGGCCGTGTTGGGCGATGTAGGCTGGGGCTGCGGTCAAAAACCATTTGATTTCGGTCAGGGGGGTGCCGTGTCGCTCATGCTGCGAGTGGCTGGACCAACGCAAGGCGACGTCAATGCGCTCGGCAGCCATGTCCATCATGCGGTCGGTCAACATGAGGTCAATCTCCAGACTGGGGTGCAGCTTGAGAAACTCTGGCAGGTGCTTGGCCAAAACCCGCTGCCCCCAGGACACCGGAGCGGTCAAGCGCAAATTGCCACTCAGCTCGGTTCGCAGTGAGCGCACGCGCTCCATGCCATCGGACACTTCGGCCAGTGCCCTTTTGGCATAGTCCACATAGGTTTCTCCGGCTGGCGTCAGCGCGATCTTGCGGGTGCTTCTGCTGAACAGCGTGGTTTCCAGGCGCTCTTCCAGTTGTGCGATGCGCTTGCTGATCAGGCTTTTCGCCACGTCCAAAGAAACGGCGGCCTGACTGACGCTGCGGCATTCCGCCACCATCAGAAAAGCTTCAAGCATGTCGGTGGAGATGGGGCGTTGCGGCCGATCGGACGAGTTCATTGTTCGTGATTCATAAACAATCGATTTGCATTACAGCAGTTGTTTTGACGCGGGTCAATTTTTAAACTGGCTTCGCGATTGTTCATGAAACCAAACAAACCACGGAGACAACATGAAAATTCACGCAGACCCGATCACCGTCAATTGCAAAAAAGTGCTGGCTGGATTGCAGCTGATGGGTGCCCCCTACGAGTTGGTGCACGTTGACTACTTCAAGGGGGAGCAAAAACTGGAACCCTTTGTCAGTCTGAACCCCAACGCGTCTTTGCCGGCCATGGTGGACGGCGATTTGGAGCTCTGGGAGTCCAACGCCATCTTGCAGTACGCCGCTGACAAAACAGGCCACGCATCGTCGTACCCCCAGGATTTGAAAACCCGTGCCGACATCAACCGCTGGTTGCTGTGGGAGTCTTCCAGCTGGTTTCCAAGCTGTTATGTCTTCCTTGTGGAAAACTGCGTCAAGCCTTTGCTGGGCGGCGCACCTGACCCGGCAGTCTTGGCGGCGCAAGAGGCTCAGTTCCACAAGCTGGCGGGTATTTTGGACAAACGCCTGGCATCCAGCCGCTGGGTGTGTGGTGACCAAGTCACCATTGCGGACATCGCCTTGGCTGCCCCCTTGCATTTGCACGGTTGGCAAAAGTTGCCTTTGGGCCCCCACAAAAATCTGACACGCTGGCTGCTGCAAGACATTGAGGCATTGCCTTGCTGGCAAAACACCATGGTGTACGAAGGCTTCACCACCCAAAAAACGAATTGACATCAGCCATGACCGATTTGCACGCCGTCCGCGCGACGATGAATTACTCCGAGGACAACGGCCAACCGCCGGATTATTATTTTTACGAACCCGACCCGAGCGTGAAGATCAATCCGCCGGGGACGGACGTGCATGAGGTGGCCATTCACGATGCTTGGCCTTTGCGACATGACATTCGTCTGGACAAGGAGGGCTTTGAGTTGCATGACTTTGACCCTTCCTTCAAGGACTTTGCCGATGAAGCGAAGGTCAAGCAGGTGTTCTATCAGCAGGTGGTGGATTTTGTGAAGACCCATACGGGGGCCAAGCGGGTGGAGGTTTTTGACCACACCATCCGGCAGCGCTTGCCCGCTGATCTGAAGCAGCAAACCGAGGTCCAAAGGCCAGCTGTCTTGTTGGTGCACAGCGACTATACGGTCAAGAGTGGGCCACAAAGGGTGCACGACATCTTGCCCGCTGACGCCCCGCAGCTGCTGCAAGGCCGGGTGGCTTTTTACAACGTGTGGAAGCCGCTGTACCAACGGGTTGAGGAGTTGCCCTTGGCCATGTGCGATGCCTCGACGCACGATGAGGGCGACATGCTGCGCATGGAGCTCAAGTACCTGGACAGAACGGGTGAAATTTACGTGATGCGGCATTCGCCCAAACACCGCTGGATGTTCTTTCCATTCATGGAGGCGCACCACGCCTTGTTGCTCAAAACCTATGACTCGGCCACCGATGGTCGCTGTCGCTTCATGGGGCATTCGGCTTTTGAGCACCCGGATACTGCGCCCGATGCCCTGAAACGCGAAAGCATCGAGGTGCGCACGATGGCGTTTTTCTGAACGGTTTTGCCTTGTGGTGGGCAACCAAGCGGCCTACGATGCTGGCTTCTTTCCAATTAGCAGACTTGACCCATGAGCCAGCCTGGTGCGCGTTCTGAATTCACAGCCCGGTATTTCGTTGAAAGCACGGTGCCCTCCGACAAAGTGGCGGAAATCATTGCCGGGGAGCAGTCCAGTGGCACCTTTGTCACCTTGCCCGGCGAAACCGCGCAATTGAAAGAGCGCTCGCGTGCCCGGGTCACCCGCGTGCTGCCGATGCCGCCCAGCGCAAAGCCCACGTTGCACAGTGCTGTGCTGCAGCGCCAGGGGCTGGACGGGCCTTTTGAGCGGGCCGAAATCGAGATTGCGTTTCCAGTGGACAACGTGGGGGCCAATTTGCCTTCGCTTTTGGCCACGGTGGCGGGCAATTTGTTTGAGCTGGGCGAGGTCACGGCTTTGCGCTTGCTCGATCTGGATTTGTCACCGGCCTATGCCGCCGAGTTTCAGGGCCCGGCTTTGGGCATCGAGGGCACACGCCAGTTGGCGGGTGTGCACGGGCGTCCCTTGGTGGGCACGATCGTCAAACCCAGCATTGGTTTGAGTGCCGAGCAAACGGCGCAGCTGGTCGATTCGCTGTGCGCAGCGGGGATTGACTTCATCAAGGACGATGAATTGATGGCCAATGCGCCGTACGAGCCCTTTGCTGCGCGGCTGGCGGCGGTGATGCCGGTGCTGCATCGCCATGCCGACCGATTGGGGCGCATGCCGATGTATGCCTTCAATGTGTCGGGCTCGATCGATGACATGCTGCGCCAAAGCGACGCTGTGGCGGCTGCCGGTGGCACGTGTGTCATGGTCAGTGTCAATTGGATGGGCTTTGCCGGGGTGGAGCATTTGCGCAAGAACACCGCTTTGCCCATTCATGGCCATCGCAATGGTTGGGGAGCCTTGACGCGCCACCCTGGCTTGGGGTTTTCTTTTGCGGCCTACCAAAAGTTGTGGCGACTGGCAGGGGTGGACCATCTGCATGTGAATGGGCCCAGCAGCAAATTTTGGGAGCCCGATGCGTCGGTGTTCGCCAATGCGCAGGACTGCTTGCGTCCTTTTGCGGGCTTGCAGCCCTTGATGCCTGTTTTTTCTTCGGGTCAATGGGCCGGTTTGGCCCCAGAAATTTACCGGCAGCTGGCCTCTTGCGACCTGATGCATTTGGCTGGTGGGGGCATCATTGGCCACCCCGATGGCACCGCCGCCGGGGTGCAAAGCATGCGCCAGGCTTGGGAGGCAGCTGTTTCGGGCGTGGAGCTGCATCAGGCCGCCGTCAGTCACAGCGCTTTGGCCCGGGCCTTGTCGCATTTCGGGTGAGCGGACCCATGACTGAACCCACATCCACACCCACACCCACACCCACACCCACACCCACACCCACAAGCGCCATGAGGCTGGCTTTTTATGGCGACGATTTCACAGGCTCGACCGATGCGCTGGAGGTGCTGACCTTTTCAGGGCTTCGCTGCGCCTTGTTTTTGCAGGTGCCCAGTGCGGCCTTGCTCGAGGCCTTGGGGCCGTTTGACGCTGTGGGCGTTGCCGGTCACAGCCGTGCCATGAGCCCGCAAGAAATGGACGAGCAGTTGCCGCCTGTTTTGGCCGCTTTGGCCCGGTTGCCGGTCCCCTTGGTGCATTACAAAGTGTGCTCGACTTTTGACAGCCATCCCGATGTGGGCAGCATCGGACATGTGATGGATTTGGCGCGCCAGGCCTTTGGCTCCGGGGTGATTCCGGTGGTGGCGGCCAACCCGGCCCTGGGCCGTTATTGCGCTTTTGGACACTTGTTTGCGCGTTCGGCAACGGATGGCCACGTGCATCGGATCGACCGCCATCCCATCATGCGTGTGCACCCTGTGACGCCCATGACCGAGTCGGACCTGGCCAAGCATCTGTCCATGCAGACGCGCCAAACGGTGGCGACTGTCATGCTGCCCGTCTTGGAGCGGTCCGAGGGGCAGCAAGATGCCGAGGTGGACACCTTGCTGGCGTCGTCCTGCGAGGCTTTGCTGTTCGATGGCACCCGGGCTGAACACCTGACGGCCACCGGTCGCCATTTGGCGCGATTGTCGACTTTAAGCGCGGGACCGATGTTTGCGGTGGGCTCTTCGGGGCTGGAGTACGCCTTGACGCAATGGTGGCGTGAGGGTTCGCCCACGCCATGGCCTGCACAGGCCTCGTCTTTTGAAGGGTTTGCGGCCGTTTCTCAGGTGTTGGTGGTGTCGGCCAGTGCTTCGGCCTTGAGCGCGCAGCAAGTCGATGTGGCCGTACAGGCGGGCTTTGCCGAGGTGGCTTTGGATGTGGGCGCATGGCTCACGCATCGCGAGCAGGCCGTGGCGGACATGGCCCAGGCGATTGTCTCTGCTTGGCGCAGTGGGCACAGCGTGGTGGTGCACACGGCTCGCGGCACGGGGGATGCGCGCATCGGTCAATTGCGCGAGCGTTTGATGGCCTTGGGGCTGTCTCAGGCGCAGGCGGCGCTGCAAGGCGGGCGTTTGGTGGGCGAATGTTTGGGTGAGTTGACCGAGCGGGTGTTGCAAACCGTGGAGGTGCGGCGTTTGCTGCTCTCGGGTGGTGACACATCGAGCGCCATCATGCAGCGGCTGGGCCCGCAAGCCTTGCAGGTGCTGGCCCGCTTGGCGACGGGTGCCCCTTTGTGCAAGCTCTTGTCTGACAAACCCCATTTGCGCCAACTCGAGGTCGCCTTGAAAGGCGGCCAAATGGGGTCGGCTGATTTTTTTGTCCAGGCTTTAAGGGGGCGCGAGGCTTGAACGCGGGTGCAGCGGTCGAGTGGGTGTCTTTTAAGCCAATGAATAGAGGGTGTGTATGACGTTTTCAGCTTCAAATGGGCGCGTGGCCCTGGTGACCGGTGGGGCCAAAGGCATTGGCGCTGAAGTGGGTCAGGCTTTGGCCGCGAAAGGGTTCAAGGTGTGGGTGGCCGACAAAGATGTGCAAAGTGCGCAGGCTTGGGCGGCAGAGCTGCAAAAACAAGGGCGGCAAGCCCAAGCCGTGTTACTGGATGTGGCCGATCCGGCCTCGGTGGCGCGGGTGTTTGCGGCGGTGGAGGCACAGGATGGGCGCTGTGATGTGCTGGTCAACAGTGCTGGCATCGCCAAGGTTTTCCCCTTCCTGGATTTCCCTTTGGACAACTTCGTGGCCACGATGGCTGTGAATGTGACCGGGACTTTGTTGTGCGCGCAATACGCCGCCCGGTTGATGGTGCCTAAGCGTTGGGGCCGCATTGTGAACATCGCTTCAGTGGCGGGTTTGCGGGCTGTGGGCAAGGGGCGCACGGCCTATGGCACCTCCAAAGGGGCGGTGGTGGCCTTGACCCGGCAAATGGCGGTGGAGTTGGCCGAACATGGCATCACGGCCAATGCGGTCTGCCCTGGCCCCGTAGACACGCCCATGACGCGCGAGTTGCACTCCGAGCAGTTTCGCGTCGAATACGCCAAGGCCATTCCCATGTCGCGTTATGGCCTGACCAGCGAGATTGCGGCGGCGGTGATGTACCTGGTGTCGGATGAGGCCAGCTACACCACGGGGGTGGCTTTGCCGGTCGATGGCGGTTTCATGTCGGCCGGTGCGCCAGGCTTGTGAGTGCGTGTTCACGCAAGGAATGAGAGATAAGGAGTGACCGATGCCGCCTGATATGAAGTTTGTGGACACCGATGTGTTGCGCATCGGCTACCAAGAGTGGAACCCGAGCGCGCAGCGCACGGTGATTTTGCTGCACGGATGGCCCGACAGTGTGCGCACTTGGTCGGGCGTGACGCCTTTGCTGGCAGCTCAAGGATGGCGTGTGGTGGTGCCGGCCTTGCGTGGGTTTTCGCCCACACGGTTTTTGCACGCTGAGACGCCGCGCAGTGGGCAGATTTCTGCTTTGGGTCGCGATGTGCTGGATTTGATCGAGCGGCTGGACCTGACGCAACCGGCTTTGGTGGGCCATGACTGGGGGGCCCGTGCGGCCGCCAGCGCTTGCGCTTTGCAGCCGGGCGTGGCCAGCCACCTGGTCATGATGTCGGTGGCTTATGGCACCAATTTGCCCTCGCAAAATCTGTCGCTCACGCAGGTGCGCAACTATTGGTACCACTGGTTCATGGCCACGCCCAGGGGGCAAGCCGAGGTGCGTGAGCGGGGGCCTGCCTTTGCCAAAATCATGTGGGACACCTGGTCGCCAGCCGGTTGGTACAGCGACGAGGAATTCGATACCACGGCCGAGGTGTTTGCCAACGACGACTGGCCAGAGGTGACGCTTCACTCTTACCAACACCGCTGGGGGCATGCACCGGGCGACCCGCGTTATGCCGCCGAAGAAGAAGCCTTGAGCAGGGTCTCGCCCCTGGCTGTGCCGACTTTGATGTTGCACGGCGGTGTGGATGGCGTGAACCCTGCGTCAACATCAGAGGGGCAAGCACCGCTTTTTCTCAACCGTTATGAACGCAAGGTGCTGCCCGAGTGTGGGCATTTTCCGCAGCGTGAAGCCCCTGAACAAGTGGCCCAAGAACTGATCCGGTTTTTGGCCAGCTGAACGACTTGGCAGGCAAGCCACAGCTTTGAGCTTGTTGAGCCTTGGGAGGCTAGGGTGTTCAGAGGCCCTTGCAAACCACTTGTTGGGCTTGGGCCGTGCTTTGCCGGTGGGGCAGGTGGGTGTTTTGCAGCCAGAGGGCCATGTCTTGCAGTGGCTCGCGTGTGCGCAGCTGGCGTGTCAGCAGGTGCCAGCCTTCGGGGTAAACGACGACATCGGTCGTCCCGGGCTGTGGCTGTGCGGTGTTGAGGTGCGTGAGCCAATCGCACACAGGTTGCGGTGGGATGATGCGGTCGCGCAGGCCATACAGGACCAAGCTGCGTTGGGGTGGCAACACGGATTGGCTTTGGGCTCGGCCCATGAGTTCGGTCACCCCAGCCAGACTGCCCACGCGGGTGGCCTTGATGAACAGCGGGTCGCGGCCGAAGTCGCGAGAAACTTCGATGTCGTCGGTGGGGCGGATGCCCAGCGAGGGCAGGCCCCGGCCGGTGAAAACCATGTCGGGCGCGAGCAGGTTCATGGTGTAGAGGCTCAGGCGTTGGTACCAGGGCATGCTACTCGCGCCCCAGACTGCGGGGGCTTTGAGGATGAGTTGGTCGGCAGCAAGGCCTGGCGCTTCGCTGGCGGCCACCAGCACCACCGCACCGCCCATACTCTCTCCCACCACCGTGAGCGGCAGGCCGGGGTGGCGCTCACGCAGTTGCGTTGCGATGTCGCGCAGGTCCGTTAGCAGCGTGTCTGATCCAGGCCAGATGCCCGGCTGTGGGTTGCCACCAAATCCGCGTTGGTCGTAGGCATAAACGGTGGCTTGCAGCTCGGTTACCAAGTGATGGGCGAGTGGTTCAAAGGCTTTGCTGTAGTCGTTGAAGCCATGCACGCCGAGCACGATGTGCCGTGGCTGCGGGCTCGCCCAGACGCGTGCGGCCAAGGCCTGTCCGTTTGCCAGCTTGAAAACGGTGGGGGTGGCTGGTTGGGCGCGGTCGTGGACAATTTTGTCGGGCAGCACCGGGGCTGTGGCTTGCGATGCGGGGGCCGAGCAAGCGGTCAAGAGCGCGATGGCCATGATGGCCAGGCATCTTTCCAGCCAATGTGCAGGCGTGAACCCTTGGGCCAGGGCGTGAATCGACATGAAAAGACCGGTAAGGATCACAGCACCTTGAGCCGCTCGATCGCGGCCAACAGGGTTTCGTCTTTTTTGGCAAAGCAAAAGCGGATGACTTTTTGGTCGAAGCCGTTGCCATAAAACGCCGACAGGGGGATGGCGGCCACGCCGATTTCGGCGGTGAGCCATTGGCAAAAGTCGGCTTCGCTCAGGTCTTTTTCGGGCACTTTCAAATCCGAGATGTCCACGCACTGGAAGTAGGTGCCTTCGCCGGGCAGCAGCTTGAACGAGGTTTGCGCCAGGCCTTGGCGAAACAGGTCGCGTTTGCGCTGGTAAAAATCGGGCAGCTCCAAATAGGGCGCGGGGTCAGCCATGTAGCGCGCCAGGGCATGTTGCATGGGCGTGTTGACGGTGAACACCATGAACTGGTGCACCTTGCGCAGCTCGGCGGTGTAGTCAGCCGGGGCGGCCACGGTGCCGACCTTCCAACCGGTCACATGGTAGGTTTTGCCAAAGCTGGAGACGATGAATGCGCGTGCAGCCAGGCCCACAAACTGGGCGGCGCTCCAATGCTGCAGCGGTGCGTAGACCATGTGTTCATAAACCTCGTCGCTGATCAGCACCACATTGGTGGGCGCCAAGATCTCTTGCAGGGTGAGCATTTCATCGCGTGTCCAGACCATGCCGCTGGGGTTGTGCGGGGTGTTGATCAAGATGGCGCGGGTGCGCGGGCCGATGGCGGCGCGGATGCGGTCGAAGTCGGGCCTGAAGCTGCCCGGGGTCAGCGGCACGCGCACCACGCGGCCGCCGGCCAGCTCAATATTGGGCACGTAGCTGTCGTAGCAGGGTTCGAGCACGATGACTTCGTCACCCGGGTGCACGATGGCCAGGATGATGGCCAGGATGGCCTGCGTTGCCCCGGCGGTGACGGTGATTTCAGTGTTGGCGTTGTAGCGTCGGCCATACAGCGACTCGATTTTGGCAGCCACGGCTTCGCGCAGCGGGGCCACGCCAGGCATGGGCGGGTATTGGTTGAGGCCTTCACCCATCGCATCGCCCACCAGCTCGGTCAACCGTGGGTCGCATGGAAAGTCAGGAAAACCCTGGCCGAGGTTGACGGCTTTTTTTTCGGCGGCCAAGGCCGACATGACGGTGAAGATGGTGGTGCCCATGTTGGGCGCCTTGGAGAGGAGGGCGGGGCTGCTGGCGTTCATGTGAAAAGAAAAAATAGGCGAGTTTCAGAGTTCGTAATCGGTGACATGGCCGGTCATGGCACGGGCAATCAGCGGGGCAGTCAGGCGATCGCTCAGCAGCTCGGCAAACTGGTAAACAAACTGGCGCAAATAAGCACCGCGCTTGAAGGCCACGCGGGCCACGTTCATGCCTAGCAGCTGGCCCAGGGGGCGCACAGCCAGGTCTTTCACCGGGTCGTCCTTGACCGCCATCTCGGCCACGATGCCGATGCCCAGGCCCAGTCGCACATAGGTTTTGATGACGTCGGAGTCGATGGCTTCGAGGGCGATGCGGGGAGTGATTTTTTTGGCCGCAAAGGCCTGGTCAATGCGGCTGCGACCGGTGAACGAGGGGTGGTAAGTGATGAGGGGTTCGCTGGCGATGTCTTCGAGCGAAAGGTGGCTTTTGCTGGCCAGTGGATGGTCCAGTGGCAGCACCAACACGTGTTGCCATTCATAACAAGGCAGGGTCACCAGGTCTTCGTAGGCCGACAAGGATTCGGTGGCGATGCCGATCTCTGCCGTGTCGTCGAGCAGCATTTTGGCCACCTGGTCGGGCGCGCCCTGGTGCAGACTGATGTTGACCTTGGGGTATTTGTCGCGCAGTTTGGCCACGGGCACAGGGAGCACATAACGGGCTTGGGTGTGGGTGGTGGCGATCGACAAGGTGCCGCTGTCTTGGGCGCTGTATTGCTCGCCGATTTTTTTCAGGTTGCTCACTTCGCGCAATATCAACTCGATGCTGTGCAGCACATGTTGGCCAGGCTCGGTGATGCGTTTGAGACGCTTGCCGTGGCGGGCAAAAATTTCAATGCCCAGCTCTTCTTCGAGTTCGATGATGGCCTTGGACACGCCGGGCTGCGAGGTGTGCAGGGCTTTGGCAGTTTCAGTCAGGTTGAGGTTGCGTCGGGCGGCTTCCTGGACAAAGCGAAATTGGTGCAGGTTCATATGCTTATTGTTATATGGATTGCCTGCATTATGCTTTATTCGTCTGACTAAACCGATCCAGCTGCGATGTCGGCCATGAGGGCGGTCATGGCGGGGTGTTCGCCAATGGCGGGCAAAAGCTCAAACGACATTTGTGGGTAGGCCTGGGTCAAGCCGTGCACCAACTCGGGCAGGTCTTCGCGGGCATGACGGCCCACGCCTAAAAACATGGGCACGATGCGCACATGGGCCACGCCTTGTTTCATGAGCGACTCCACGGTGTGCGGCAAGTCGGGCTCGGTCAGCTCCAAAAAGGCCACCGCCACGGGAAGGCCGGGTTGCAGCGCCTGCATTCGCTGAGCCACGGCGTCGATGGGCAAACGCCACAGGGGATCGCGCGAGCCATGGGCGAACAAAATCACACCGCTTTTTTCAGTCATGGGGCTTGTCATCGTCTTAAAACCATCCACCAAAAGGCCGCTAAAGAAACAGCGCTGTATATGAGTGCCGGAGCAGCCGAAGTCAGCAAGGGCTGCCAGTTTTGCAGGTTGCCAATGAAACTGAACACATTGTTGAGAAGCGAAAAGCTGATGCCTGCCAGCACGCCCGCAAAAACGTGTCCGGCGATTTGGCCCGAGCGGAAGTGCAAATACGCAAAGGGCAGGGCCAGCACCAGCAT
>JBIKQY010000308.1:0-3691 GCA_044349465.1 Limnohabitans sp.
GCCGCTGGGCGTGCCCAAGGTGGTGCTGTCCACAGTGTCGTTTTCGCCCTTGTTGCCGCCTGAGCGCATGCCGCCTGATTTGATGATGGTGCTGTGGGCTGGGGGCTTGTATGGCCTGAATAGCCTGTGCCAGTCGACCTTGGCGCAAGCCGCGGGTGCGGTGGTGGGGGCTTGCCTTGTGGCGCGAGCGCCGCGTTTTGCGCGGCCCGTGGTGGGCATGACGTCGCTGGGCTCGAGCTGTCTGAAGTACATGGTGCAACTCAAGCCCGAGCTGGACAAGCGCGGATTTGACCTGGCGGTCTTCCACACCACGGGCATGGGGGGCAGGGCGTTTGAATCGCTGGCCGCGCAAGGCCAGTTTGCTTGCGTGATGGACTTCAGTCTGCAAGAGATGGTCAACCAGATGGGCGGCTCCGTGGTGAGCGCCGGACCTGACCGCCTGATGGGCGCGGGCCTGAAAGGCGTACCGATGATTGTGGCCCCTGGCGCGACCGACCTGGTGGACTACCCGGCTTGGGGGCAGATGCCCGAGCGCTTTGCGGGGCGTCCCTCGCACGACCACAACCGATTGATCGCCTCGGTGGGCATCGACGCCGACATGCGCCGTGAATTCGCCCGCGAGCTGGCCAGTCGCTTGCGCCAGGCCCAAGGCCCGGTGCACCTGGTGCTGCCCCTGCAAGGCATTCAAGAGTGGGACCGGGCCGGCGCGCCGCTGCACGATCCGGAAGGTCTGGCGGCGATGATGGACGAAATGGCGCAATGCGACTGGGGCACAGCCGAAGTCTCGCGCATTGACGCCCACATCAACGATGCGGCATTTGTGCAGCAGGTGCTGAAGGTGTTTGACGACTGGCTGGCCCGTGGGCTGGTGGTGCCCGCTGTGGGCCAGAAAGCCGCACATGTCTGATGCCGTGAAACCCGAAGACAAGGCCTTGATTCTGGACTTTGGTGGCGTGATCAGCCGCACCTTGTTTGAAACCCACGCCTTGAGCGAAGCGGCTTTGGGCCTGGCTGCCGGCACGCTCACCTGGCAAGGCCCGTTTGCGCCTGAAACTGATGCCCTGTGGCAAGCCATGCAGGCCGATCAGATCAGCGAACGCGATTACTGGATGCAGCGCACCCGCGAGGTTGGGCGTTTGTTGGGTGAAGACTGGACCGAGATGCAAACCTTTGTGCAGCGTGCCCGAGGAGCCGATGTGGCGGCTGTGATCCGGCCTGAGGCGGTGGCGGCCATCCAGCAGGCCAAGGCGCAGGGTTACAAGCTGGGCATTTTGTCCAACGAACTGGACCTGTTTTACGGCGCGGATTTTCGCGATCGTTTGCCCTTGCTCCAGCAGTTTGATGTGATCGTGGATGCCACCTACACCCAGATCCTCAAACCTGATCCGCGCGCATACCAGGCTTGTTTGCAGGCCTTGGGTGTGCGGGCCGAGCATGCGGTGTTTGTGGACGACCAGCTGCGCAACGTGGCGGGTGCGCAGCGCTGCGGCTTGGCCGTAGTGCATCTGGATGTTTGCCAACCCGGTGGCGGTTTTGCAAAAGCCCTGGAGATGCTAGCGGCCTTGTGATGCCCTGTGCGGGGCGGTGGCCCGTGGCTAAGGCCAAGGCTGTGCATGGATGGGCCAGCTTGAAGGTGGAGGACGGTGCTGGGTCCGGGGAAGGAACCGGGGAAGGAACCGGGGAAGGGACCGGATCTGTGGGGGACACCCCGGTCCACGCCCGTGTTTGGAAAATCTTTATGATGCCGTTTCCAAATAAAACCAGGAGACACGACATGAACGATTGGAACCCATCGGGCCAACGCCGCGATTTTTTGAAGGCCATGGCCGCCGTGACGGGCTCGCTGCCGTTGTGGGCCCAAGCGCAAAGCAGCTGGCCTTCCAAACCCGTGACCATGGTCGTGCCTTTCCCGGCTGGGGGTGGCACCGATGCGTTTGCCCGCCCCATGTCGGCCCAGTTTGCCAAGCTGACCGGCAAACAACTCATCATTGACAACCGGGGTGGTGCGGGCGGCACCTTGGGGGCTGGCGTGGCCGCCAAATCGGCACCCGATGGTTACAACCTGTTCATGGGCGCCGTGCACCACACGATCGCGCCCAGCATGTACCCCAAGCTGGACTACGACCTGGAGCGTGACCTGATCCCCTTGATTCTGGTGGCCAACGTGCCCCAGGTCCTGGTGGTCAATCCCAAAAAAGTGCAGACGGCCGACTTCAAGGCCTTCCTCGATTTCGTGAAAAAGAACCCCGGGCGACTGAACTATGGCTCCGCCGGGGGCGGCACCTCGCACCACTTGGCGGGCGAATTGTTCAAGCTGCAGACCCAGACCTTCATCACCCACATCCCGTACCGGGGTGCTGGCCCAGCCCTGCAAGACCTGATTGCGGGCAACGTGGACATGATGTTTGACGGACTGGGCTCTTCGGCGGCCCACATCAAGGGCGGCCGCATCAAGGCCCTCATGGTCTCCGGGGCCAAGCGCAATGCGGCCTTCCCGGACGTGCCTTGCTCGGCCGAGTTGGGTTTGCCTGATTACACCGTCTCCACTTGGTACGGCGTGTGGGCACCCAAAGGTACGCCTGCTGATGCGCAAGGCCGAGCCATTGAAGAAATCCGCCGAGCCTGCCAGACCGATGAGGCCAAAGCCGTCTGGGCCAACCAGGGGGCGGAATTCCCCAATCTGATCACAGCCCAGTTCGAAGGTTTCATCAAAAAAGAGCTGACCAAGTGGGCTCAGGTGGTCAAAGCTTCGGGGGCCAAGCTCGACTGAGTCTGGCACTGGATGTTCAATGGGCCTGTGATCGGGCCCTTTTTCATGCCTTTTTTCACCTTGCGATTTTGAAACCATGACCCATAACAACCTGTTTTCGGCCCTGCGGGCTGCATTTCCTGCCGATTTGACTGCAGTAGCGGTCGAGACCGACGAAGGCCTGAGCTACAGCTGGCAAGACCTGGACCGCGCCACGGCCATGATGGCCAATTTGCTGCAGTCACTCGATTTGCCCGAAGGCAGCCGGGTGGCGGTGCAGGTCGAAAAATCGGTCGAAGCGATGGTGTTGTACTTGGCATGCTTGCGCGCTGGTTGTGTGTTCTTGCCGCTCAACACCGCCTACCAAAGCGCCGAGATCGAGTACTTCATTGGCAACGCCGAGCCTGCCGTGGTGGTGTGCAGTCCGGTTAATTTTGGCTGGGTCAGCAAACTCGCCTTCAAGGCGGGCACGCAGCATGTGTTCACGCTGGGCGATGACCGCACGGGCAGCTTGCTCGAGCGCGCCGCGCACCACAGCGACCAGCACACACCTGCGGCGCGCCAGGCCGATGACCTGGCCGCCATTTTGTACACCAGCGGCACCACCGGCCGCAGCAAAGGGGCGATGCTCACCCACGGCAACTTGCTGAGCAATGCGGCCACGCTCAAGGATTACTGGGGTTGGACGGCGACCGGAGGGCCTACAGGCCAAGGCGACGTGCTCATCCACGCCTTGCCCATCTTCCATGTGCACGGCTTGTTTGTGGCCATCCATGGCGCGTTGATCAACGGCAGCAAGATGATCTGGATGGCCAAGTTCGATCCGAAACGCGTCATTGCCCACATGGCCAAAGCCACGGTCTTTATGGGCGTGCCCACGCTGTATGTGCGCATGCTGGCCGAGCCCACGCTCGACAAGGCGGCGGTGAAAAACATGCGCCT
>JBIKQY010000309.1:0-3688 GCA_044349465.1 Limnohabitans sp.
TGATGACAACGGCCGCGTTTTGGGCGCCAACATCACGCTCATGTCGCGCTGCGGTTACAGCACCGACTATTCGGGCCCGGTGAACGACCGCGCTTGCTTGCACATCGACAACACCTACCACCTGCCCGCACTCAAGCTTGTGAGCCACCGCTGCAAGACCAACACGCAAAGCGCTACCGCTTTCCGTGGTTTTGGCGGCCCACAAGGCATGTTCGGCATCGAGACGGTGATGGACGAGATTGCGATGACTTTGGGCAAAGACCCACTGCAAGTGCGCAAGCTCAACTTCTACAAAGACCCCGCCATCAGCGGCACGCCCGACACCATGACCACCCAATACAACCAGTTGATTGAAGACTGGGTGGGTGACAAGGTGATCGACCAGGTGGAGCAGGAATCCAAATACGCCGAGCGACGCGCCGCAGTGCAAGCCTTCAACGCCAAGAGCAAAACCCGCAAGCGCGGCATGGCGCTCGTGCCCCTGAAGTTCGGCATCAGCTTTACCGCCACCCACCTGAACCAAGGCGGCGCGCTGCTGGTGATTTACATGGACGGATCGGTCAGCTGCAACCACGGTGGCACAGAAATGGGCCAGGGCCTGAACACCAAGATGGCGCAGGTGTGTGCCGATGGTTTGGGCATCAGCGTGGACCATGTGCGCATCACCGCGACCGATTCGCAAAAAGTGCCCAACGCTTCGGCCACTTCGGCATCCAGCGGTGCCGACATCAACGGCGCAGCCATCATGAACGCGACCATGCAAATGCGTGAGCGCTTGAAGCCCGTGGCGGCCCGCATGTTGGGTTGTGCTGAAGGCGATGTGACTTTTGCCAACAACGAAGTGCACGGTGGCGGCAAATCCGTAAAGTGGGCCGACTTGACCAAACAAGCGTACATGGAACGTGTGGGCTTGTCGGTCACCGGTTTCTACATGACGCCCGAAATCAAATACGACTTCGCGACCCTGAATGGCCGTGCGTTCTATTACTACTGCTACGGCGCTGCCGTGAGCGAAGTCGAAATCGACACCCGCACCGGCGAGTGGTGGCTCAAGGCTGTGGACATCGTGCACGACGTGGGCCGCAGCATCAACCCCGCCTTGGACAGAGGCCAGATTGAAGGCGCCTATGTGCAAGGCATGGGCTGGCTCACCATGGAAGAGTGCATTTGGGACAAGAAGGGCAAGCTGCTCACGCACGGGCCTAGCACTTACAAAATTCCGGTGGCGGGCGACATCCCAGAGCATTTCAATGTGAGCTTGTTCGACAACGCCAACCTGAAACCCACGCCTTTCAACAGCAAGGCCACTGGCGAGCCGCCGTTGATGTTGGGCTTGTCGGCCTTCTTCGCCTTGCGCGATGCGGTGGCGGCCAGCGCCGATCACAAAGCCGTGGTCTACATGGACGCCCCGGCCACGCCCGAGCGCATCTTGATGGCCTGCGAAAAAGTCAAGGCCACTGCAGGGCTGTGAGGCTTTGAGCGGGATGCCTGAAGCGGTTTCAGGCATCCTGTCACTTTGATTGACCACCCCACAGGAGCAGGCCCATGTCAGACGATCCACGGTGCTGCGGCACTGGCACTTGCATCATCAACGCCGAAGGCCTGTGCTGGTGCGGCCAGCGCTGGGATGGCGAGAAGATGTGCTTCATGCCCGAGCCTGCGCCAGCGCCAGCCCCAACTCAAAATGCCGAGCCCTCCAACTCGCCTTCTCGGGCTGGGCAAAATTGAGCACGGCCTCAGCATGACCCGCAGCCCATTCCCGCTTGAGGTCTTGACGCGCTGGAAACCTGGTACAAGGCCCCCACATTGACCTCTTCAGCGGCCCCCGCCCCAACCCCACCCGCCATGCACTGGCGCGACCCGTTCCGGGTGCGGAGTTTTCGCTTTCAGTGGCCCGCCGATTTGGCCACCTCCTGGGCTTTCGAGATGGAGTCCATCGTGCTGGGCTGGTTCATCCTGGTCGAGTCGGGCTCGGTGATGATGTTGGTGGTGTTTGGCTCCTTGCAGTACCTGGGCTCTTTGGTCTCGCCCATGTTTGGCGTGGTGGGCGACAGGCTGGGTTACCGCCGCATGCTGGTCCTGTCGCGAGCTCTCTATGCGGCCTTGGCTGCCACCTTCATGCTGCTGGCCTGGTTGCAAGCCCTCACGCCCATGATCGTACTGTTCATGGCGGCCTTGGCCGGCCTGGTGCGCCCCTCGGACATGATGATGCGCAACGCCTTGATTGCGCAGACCCTGCCGCCCCGGCATTTGCTGGGCACCTTGGGCATTTCGCGCATCACCTCGGATTCTGCCCGCATCGCGGGTGCCTTGGCCGGTGCTGGTGTGGTCGCCTGGCTGGGCATGACTTGGGCCTATGCCCTGATCACGGCGCTTTACACGCTCAGCTTTTTGCTGTCTCGCGGGGTGTCGGATGTGCCCGCCCCAGCCCATGACACCGTCCGCGTGTCGCCCGTGCGCGATTTGCAGCTGGCTTTTGGTTATGTGTGGACGCGCCCAGTGCTGATGGCGGCCATGGCGCTGGCGTTTTTGGTCAACCTGCTGGCTTTTCCCTTTTCTTTGGGATTGTTGCCCTATGTGGCCAAAAACATTTACCTGACCGACCAGACGGGCCTGGGCTGGCTGGGGGCCAGCTTTGCCTTTGGCGGCCTGGTGGGCTCGGTGGTGCTCAGTTCGCACCGCTTTGCGTTTCGCGCCGCGCAAACCATGGTGCTGGCTGGGGCAGTGTGGTTTGCGGTGGATGTGCTGTTCGCCTTCAGCACGCATCTGGGCGTGGGCATGGCCTTGCTGTGGGTGGCGGGCCTGGCGCAAAGCCTGAGCATGACGCCACTGGCCGCCGTGATGCTGCGCGCCACCGAGCCCGCCTACCGGGGTCGGGTGATGGGCATGCGCATGCTGGCCATCTGGGGTTTGCCATTGGGTTTGCTGCTGTCGGGGCCGCTCATTGACCGCTGGGGCTATGCCGCCACAGCGGGTGTGTATTCGGCCTTGGGGCTGCTGCTCACCGGTGCCATGGCGGTGTATTGGCGTGCGCACATCTGGGACCGCACAGCCCCGGCCAATGCACCTTTGTGACGCGCGCAGGATGAGCCTCCACTGTGACCAAAGCGACAGCGATCAATCGGCCTTGGACGCACAGTGCTGGTGCATCCTGACCTGGGTAAGAGCGCCTGTGTCTGAAAGCTGAAACTGACCATGACAACCTTGACTACTTCTGTTGACTCCGTACCCGAACTCCCCGCCGACCACCCCCGCGTGGTGCGGGGCTTGCTCAATATCGCGCATGCGCTGGACCATTTGTTCTTGCTGATTTTTGCGGCGGCGGTCAGCACCATCGCGATCGACATGGGCTTGGCCCAGTGGCAAGACTTGATGCCTTACGGTGCGGGCGCATTTTTCATGTTCGGACTGGGCTCCTTGCCTGCGGGGCGGCTGGGTGATTTGTGGGGCCGACGCAGCATGATGCTGATCTTCTTTTTTGGCATTGGCGCGGCGTCCATCTTGACGGCATTTGCGCAAACGCCCTGGCAGCTGGCGGTGTGCCTGACCTTGATCGGCGTGTTTGCCTCTATCTACCACCCGGTGGGTATTCCCATGCTGCTCGAGCGCGCGTCCAACCCCGGTGCCACCATCGGCTTCAACGGCTTGGCGGGCAATTTGGGTGTGGCCGTGGCCGCTTTGCTCACGG
>JBIKQY010000312.1:0-3639 GCA_044349465.1 Limnohabitans sp.
GGCCTCGGCAAACAAGCGCCCCAGCACGCCGCTGGTGTGCAACGCCAGCGCCAAGGTGCCCGCCATGGGGCCCAAGCCCGCAGAGATCAACAGCAATGCGGCCCACACCAATTCAGGGATGGCGCGCAGGGCATTGAGCAACCAGCGCGTGGGGCTGCGCAGCCAAGCCGGGTCTTGGGCAGACATGCGGCTGGCGGGCACAGCCAGCGCCAAGCCGAGCGCCGCCGCCATCACGGTGCCCAGCGCCGACATGGCCAAGGTTTCCCAAGCGGCCCAAGCCACTTTGTTGACAAACACGGGCGACAAATCGGGCGGGAAAAACTCGGCCACAAAGCGGCCCATGCTGCGCGCCGCTTCCATCGATGCAAAAGCGGCCCAGTCCAGATCCAGCGACACAAAGCTGGCCACCACCAACACCAGCAAGGCCGCTGTGAACCAGCAAGCGCGGCAACGCGCGTCAAACAGCGGCGGCGGTAATTTCCAGGGCGGGTTGGCGGCGTCTTGGGCAAAGGCCCGGGCCACAGGCGCGGCTTCGGGTGTCAAGGTGGGCTTCATGCCAAGGCCTTTCGCAGCCAAGCGCTCACCCGGTCGGCCAAAGCCACCAGCGCGATGAACACCAGCAGCAAGGTGGCCACTTCACCGCCGTTGAACATCTTCATCGAGTTGTCCAGCTGCTGGCCCAGGCCGCCCGCGCCCACAAAGCCCAGCACCACGGATGAGCGGATGGCGCATTCCCAACGGTACACCGTGTAAGAGGCCAGCTCGGCTGCGTGGCTGGGCAGCAGCGCATACACAAAAGCCTGCAGGCGGCCACTGCCGTTGCGCATCAGGGTTTGGGTGGCGTGGCTTTCGCCGCTTTCCAGAATCTCGGCGTACACCTTGCCCAGCATCCCGCCATAGGTCAGGGCAATGGCCAGCACGCCTGCCGTGGGCCCCAAGCCCACCACGCGCACAAACACCAGCGCCCACACCAGTTCGGGCACGCTGCGCAGCACGATCAATGTGGCCCGCACGCACCAACGCACCACCGCAGGCCAGCGGTCCATGCGGCCCGACAAGGCCGAGAGCGACAGCACGCGGGTGGCCATCAGGCTCAAGGGCACGGCCAGCACCAGCGCCAGCGTGACGCCCGCCGTGGCCATGGCCACGGTGCGCCAGGTTTCGCGCACCACCATGTCCATGAATTCAGCGTTGTGCACCAGTGGCCAAAAGCTGGCCACAAAATCGGCCGTGACCTTGCGGTTCTCCGGCGCCCACAGCACCCACGGACGGAACTCGGTGGCCACGCAGAGCGGCCACAGCAAGACAAGCGCCAGGCTCAGCCAAAACACCCGAGACAAAAACGCTGGATCGCGCGCAGGCGCACCCGGGCGCGAGCTGGACGGTGGCAAGCCAGCAGGCTGCAGGTCAGGCATTCGGGAAACGGTGGCTGACATGTCGTGTGCGTGCAGGGTCAAGGCGCAGGCCGCGTCAGCGGCAATGCATCACAGCCGGCGCAGTCGCAGCCGGGGTCGGCTCGTTCGCTCCGATCGGCGCTTCGCCGCGCAACTCGTGTTCATGCTGGTCATACAGGTGGGCCAGGTGCTCGCGGCTGACTTGTGCAGACGGCAAGTCAAACACCAGCTGCCCGTCACGCAAACCCACAATGCGCGGGAAATGCGCCAAGGCCATGTCGACCTGGTGCAGCGTGGCCACCAGCGTCACTTGGCGTTCGACGGCCAAGCCCACCAAGGCCGTCATGGCCATGCGGGCGCGCATCGGGTCAAGTGCTGACAAAGGCTCGTCGATCAGCCACAGGCTGGCCGGAGCCAGCAGGGCGCGGGCCAGGCCCACACGTTGGCGTTCGCCGCCCGACAGACGGTCGACCCGCTCGAACAATTTGTCGCCCAAGTCAAAGTGCTCCAAAGCTTCGTAGGCGGCCGGGATGTCGGTGGGGTAGAAAAGTGATCGCAGACTCGCCCACAAACCCATGACCGGCAAGCGCCCAGCCAGCACCGAAGTCACCACCCGCTGGCGCGGCGGCAAGGGCGGCACCTGCGGGGCCAAAAACAAGCGCCCGCGCAAACCGCGCAAGGCGCCGGGCGATTGCGTCCAGGGGTTCACGCCCGACAACTGCAGCGTGCCTTGGGTGGGCGGCTGCGCGCAAGCCAAGACCTGCAGCAAGGTCGTCTTGCCCGCGCCCGAGGGGCCAATGATGGCCACCTGCTCGCCTGCGGCCAGTTGCAGGTTCAGGGCACGCAAAGCCGCAGCCGCACCGGGCAGGGCGGCCGGGTGACGGGCCTCAAGAGACTGCAGATCGATGTTCACTGCGAAACAGCGCAGGCTTTAGAGCAAACCCGCGCTGCGGGCTGCCGACTCCAGGCCCTTGTAGTTCTCGGGTGTGGTGGGCACATAGCGGGTGGCGCGATTGAGCTTCAGGATCTCGGCATGCTCGGGGTTGGCAGGGTTCAAGCCCAACAAGGCCGCCTTGATTTTTTCGCGCAAATCGGCCGGCATGTCGGCATGCACCGACCAGTTGTAGTTGAAGTAGGGCGCGGTGGTGAAGAACACGTTCACGTCTTGCGTGTTGACCTTGTTTTCGGCCACGAACTTTTTCCAAACCGTGATGTCCAGGGCCGCAGCGTCAACCTTGCCGCTGACCACCGAGGCGATGGTGGCGTCGTGCGCCCCGCTGTAGGCGATGCGCTTGAAATCTTTTTCAGGTTCGATGTTGGCTTGCAGCAAGAAGCTGCGCGGCATCAGGTGGCCCGAGGTGCTGCTTTGCGAGCCAAACGAGACCTGCTTGCCCTTCATGTCGGCCAAGGTTTTGATGCCCGAGTTGGTCTTGGCGATGAACACCGACTGGAATTTGGTGTCTTCTTCGCGCTGTGCCAAAGGAACGATCTTGCCGCCCGAACGGATGCTGGCTTGCACAAAGGTGAAGCCACCAAACCAAACCACGTCCACTTTTTTGTTCACCAAAGACTCCACCGCAGCGGGGTAGTCGGTCACAGGCGTGAACACCACCTTCATGCCCAACTGCTTTTCCAGGTAATTGGCCAGCGGGGTGAATTTACGCACCTGCTCGGTAGCCGCTTCTTCGGGGATGGTGGTCACGCGCAGGGTGGTTTGCGCATGGGCGTGGGTCATGGCGGACAAGGCCAGCAAACCCATGCAAGCAGCGGACAGGATTTTGGAAAGGAAAGCGTTGGCCATAGAGACTTTGGAAAAAGAAACAGGTCCCGATTACACCCTGAAAATCTTGCACCCCTGCCAACAGGGGCCAAAAACGCAGATGTCTGCGGCTTGCACACTGGCTTAACATGCCCCCATGAGCACGCCCCAATTCATCCAGCTGTACCAACACAACGCCGCCGCTGTGGCGCAAGAACTCTTGCAGGGCCTGAGCGCCCCCCAAGCCTTCACTTCCCCCAAATACCTGTACGACGCGCTGGGCTCGCGCCTGTTTGAAGCCATCACCGAACTGCCCGAGTACGACCTGACGCGCACCGAGGCCCAATTGATGCAGTTGCACAGCGCCAGCATGGTCGCCCAGCTGCCACAAGGCGCTTGCTGGATCGACTTGGGCGCAGGCAATTGCGAAAAAGCCGGGCGCTTGCTCGGCCCCATGGGCGCAGGCCGCTATGTGGCCGTGGACAT